>NZ_LWGG01000869.1:0-9990 GCF_001635365.1 Oleiphilus sp. HI0128
TGTTGGTGGTGGCAGGATTGCGACGCCTACGAAACAAAATACCCTATCGTTCTAGTTCATGGTGTTTCGGGCTTTAGCGATATTTTAGGTATCGATTACTTTTATGGTGTTAAAAGTGCTCTTAAAGAACGTGGTGCCAAGGTTTATGCGCCGAATGTGACTGCATGGGATGATGCATACCAGCGTGGAGAAGACCTTATTGCAGCATTGGAAGATCTTCGTGCGGCGACGGGTGCGCAGAAATTCAACTTGATGGGCCACAGCTTGGGTGGGCCAACTGTACGCTATGCAGCGGGCGTAAGACCTGACTTGGTTGCTTCGGTAACGACTATCAATGCGGTGAACTTTGGTTCTGACTTCGCTGATGTTGCTCGCGGTATCGTTCCTGTTGGTGGTGGCCTTGAAGCATTGGTCGAAGGATCTCTTAATCTGCTTGGTAACGTAATTGATGCCTTGTCAGGCAACCCTGAGTATGCGCAGGATGCGAAGGCCTCAGTAACGTTCATGACATCGCCAGGCGCTAACCAGTTTAACGCTTTATTCCCGGATGGAAAGCCTAGCTCACGTTGTGGTGAAGGTGCATCTAAAGTAAATGGTATTCGTTACTACTCATGGGGTGGTGATGCGACATTTACCAATGCTTTAGATATTTCAGATGCGTTCTTGATGTTTACGGGTGCAACGATCAGTGGTGCGAACGATGGCTTGGTTGAACGTTGTGACCAGCATTGGGGAGATGTTATCGGTACGCGCTATAACATGAACCATATGGATGCAGTGAATCATGTCTTTGGTATTCACCATCTGTTTGAGACTGATCCTCTAACTTTATATAAGAATCAGGCATCACGCTTGAAGTCTGCTGGACTATAAGCCTTTTACAGCTCCTCTATGCTTTTAGGGGAGCTGTTTTCAGCAGCTAGTAGAACTTCTAACTTTCCAAGAACATAAGGTATCGCTTGTCAATGACTCATCAAACCAAACTAGTTAAGAGAAGCTTTCTATTGGGCGGTGCTGGCGTAGCAGCATTGGCGATGATTGTAAGTACTTTTGTATTTGATGAAGGGGGGGCGGCTCATACTAGTCTCCTCAGTCTGAATCAAGGCAGCAGGTTATCTCAGCTTGAGGATCGGCCATTGGCGAGTGATCAGGCTGAAGGTGTTCAGCTTATCAATGCCCTTGCATACGAGAGTCGACTAGGTACATTGCCTGACTCGCTTCAAGGGACTCAAATGCAGCAAAGTCTGCAGGTGGATGACCAGGGTAACTTACGTATCTCCAGCGATATCAAAAGAGTGTTTGATTACTTCCTTTCGACCATTGAGGAAGAAGAGTTGGATATCGTGCTGGCTAGAATTGATGAATACTTGAGTTACTATTTGCAGGAGCCTGCACTGACTCAGTCAAAACAGATCTTGGCTCAGTATATCTCACTAAAGCAAGCGCTGTATGACTATGAACTCAGTCGCTCAGAGTCAATTAAAGGCATGATGGAGAGCGGAGAGTTAATGGCCGATAAAGGTCGTTATGTCGCTTTGTTAAGTGAGCAGCTAAATGCTCAGTCAGAAATGCGTGCGCAATATTTGGATGCAGAGGTCTACGAGGCATTTTATGCCTCAGAAGAGGCTTATGATCAATATACTCTGGCTAGACTAAGTGTAGAAGCTGAGGAAGGCTTGAGCGAAGAAGAAAAAGCTCAACGACTAGCGCAAGTCGATGCTCAAGCGCCTTATGACATTATAGAGTCCCGTAGAGAGGCTCGTATCACTGACGAATTAAATGCCCGTGTTGCCAAAATAGAAGAAGAGGGTGGCGGCTATGATGAAGTCAGAGCGGTTAGGGTTGAAATGTTTGGTGTTGAAGCAGCTGAACGTTTCGATACTTTGGATCAGGAGCGCGCTCAATGGCAAGCGCGTATTGATAGTTTTCTGGATCAACGACAAGAAATCCTATTGATAGAAGGCTTGAGTGCTGAAGAGCGTCAGGCTCAAGTTGATACATTACGTGCCAGTCAATTTGACTCACGCGAGCAGATTCGAGTGAAAGTTTACGAGCGCAAAGCTGACGTTTAGCCCATCTATTCATTGAGCACTGAACTAACTTTGTGTAGCATCCTCTGTGTTTTAAACATGTGAGGTTGCCGTGCTTATCGAGCGTTTATTCTATATTCGCTGTTCTAGAAAATGAAACAGCTTTTCTTTGCCATGCCTATCGGCATGCGCTACATGATTCTTAGTGCGCTGGGCTTTGCTCTGATGGCTGCTTGCGTTAAAAAAGTCAGCTTGTTGGGTATACCTGTTTTGGAAATCGTTGCTGCGCGAGCTTTGGTTTCCGTGCTCCTGAGCTATGTCGATGTAAAACGTAAGCGCATTTCCCTTCTGGGCAATAATCGCCCCTTGTTAATGCTGCGCGGCGCAGTGGGAACGTTGGCGTTAGTGTGTGTATATTATTCTGTGACACATATGCCTTTGGCTGAAGCCACGGTTCTACAGTATTTACATCCGATTTTTACTGCCATTCTAGCGACTTTCTTTCTTAAGGAGCGATTGCAGTGGTCTCTTGTTATCAGTATCGGTTTTAGTTTTATTGGCTTATTGCTTGTCGCAAGACCTGCTTGGTTGTTTGGCGGAATAGGGACGGACATTGCCAGTTTTGCCTTGATGGCTGCGGTGTTAGGTGCTTTTGGGAGTGGTGTGGCCTATGTTATTGTCCGCAAGCTCAGTCAGACGGAAGACCCTTCCGTGATTGTATTCTACTTCCCTATGGTCGCTTTGCCATTTTCTCTCGTGTTATTGGGGGACGATTTTGTCTTGCCGACAATGGAAGCTTGTTCACTTTTATTTTTGGTCGGGATCTTTACACAGGTCGGGCAAATTGGCTTAACCAAGTCAATGCAAACGGAACCTGCAGGAAGGGCGACAGCGTTTTCTTATCTGCAGGTAGTTTTTTCAGCATTGCTAGGCTGGCTTGTTTTTAGTGAAGTACCAGACATCTGGGTGTGGCTGGGTGCTGGAGCGATACTGGCGGGCGCAATTATTAATATGCTGTCCAGACAGAAGTGAAGCAAACCGGGCGCTCTGATAGATGAGCACCCGTCTCGCTTAGTTAGTCTTATTGAGCAAAAAGGTGTTGAATTGTATTGTCAATTCGAGGCTCAAGTTGGCTGAACTCTTCTAGTGTCGGGCCAACCGAGTCATACCACTTTTGTAAGCTTGCGCTAAGTTGTTGCTCTCGGCTTAGGTTTTCACCTGATGAAGACATTCCTTCTGAAAGCCTGCTAACTTGTAGCTGCATGCGCAGCTCTTTGTCACTTTCCGGTGACTCGATACCTGCAGCGATCTCACAAGCTATACACAAAGAACGTGCCTCTTGAAGTGTCACGCAACGCTCGGGACTTACCGAACCAGCTTTGACAGAGATCCATAAAGTTTTAAGAGTATCTTCCTGAGCTTTAGGAAGCTCAAGTTGCGAGGCAAACTCATCATCAAGGCTCGCATCGGCCTGAGTATTATTGTGATAGACCTCTCTACAGAGCTTAGCCTTACGCTGTACTTCTTGCCAAGCTAATAGGTGCTGCCTGTTTTCTTGGCCAGCGATAAGTTGCTTAAGTTTTTTGAGTAAAGCTTCAAAACGATTTTGAATTTTTTCCAGAGCTTTGCCTTGTACTGAAGGTAGGGACTTATATTCTTTACGGTACTCGCTTAATCTGGCTTTGAGTTCGCTAAGGTTGGTATCGCTTAGGGAATCGAGTTCAGATTCGATACGAGATAGAAGCTCGTTCGCTGCGTTTGAAGCCTTATTCGCCTCTTCTTTCTTTTCATTGCGAACTTGGTCGCGGCGGGCAAATATCTGGTCGCAAATTGCGCGAAATGCTTGCCAAAGCTCTCTTTCTTTCTTATAAGGCGTGATGCCAACCTTTTGCCAGGCTTGTTGTAAGTCCTTTGCACTTTGTATGGCTTGTTCAAGGTTTTCAAGCTCTATAAGCGTCTGCGCCTGATCAATGATTTCTTGCTTCAAGGAGAGGTTCTTGTCTCTTTCTGTATCAAGTTTCTTATCAAAGGCTTTTAAGAGGGCATTGAACTGTTGTTGCATTGGCTTATTGGTTTTGAAATCAACCGGGTAGGCTTCTTTCCATTCAAGGCGAGCTTGTCTGTTAATTTTTTCAGCGCCTTTCCAGTCAGCGTTTTCCCAGTCATTGTTATCAATGAAGTTGCTTAACTCTGTGATGATTTGTTCGCGCTTTGCGGAGTTGTTCTTTTTAAGTTGATTCTGTTCGTCAAAAAAAGCATGGCAAGGTTCGTAAGCCTTGTCGGCCGCTTCTTTAAAGCGCTGCCATAACGATTGGTCTGAAGCACCACCCAAGGTTTTCCATTCCTTTTGCATTGCTTTGATTCGATCGGCTTTATCGCGTGGCTCGATATGTGTGTCGACGAGACGCTCCATTGATTCGCACAGCGCCAGTTGGCGAGGGTTTGATGCATAACCCTGCCAGTCGCGCAGGTCGTTCAACTGGTTAATTCTGAGGTTGAGCATGTTGTGATACTGGTCACTTTGCTTGCTTCCCAGCTTACTGATTTGTCGCTGGATATCTTTGAGTAAAGAGTTGGATTTTTTTAGCTGTTTATCTTCCAAAGACTTGTCGAGTTGCGTGACTAATTGGGAAATCTTGCTTTCAATCTCTTTAGTGTTCTCAGCGACCTGTTGCTTAATTTCAGCAGAATGCCCCAGCGCTTCATTGCTTTGGGAAATAACTTCTGGTTGTGCGTAATCTTTCGGCCAATTTACCTGCTTAAGAAGCTTACGAATTCTTTGGTTGAGCGTATCGAGTTGCGTGCTGTCTTTTTTACCCTGTTTGCTAAGTTCGTCGATCGATTCCTTTAGCTCGGGCTCAGCTTCTTTCAAGAGCGTAAGCGCTTTATAGTACTGACGAATCTCACTCATTAATACTTGATAGTGCTTTGCCTTGTTCTTCTCGACTTTTACATTGCGAGTGACTTCGAGCCAGCGGTTTTCCTGAGTTTTGATTAGCGCGTCAATTGCAGAGATATCATGAAATGAGGGGACCTCCGTGGTGAAGCGCTTAAGTGTTTCAGACAATGTATACAAAGTCGCTTCTTGCTCATCACCACCGGTTTGGATTAAGCGCTCCTGTTCTTCTGCTTCGAGCTTTTCTTGGGCAATTTTATCAATTCTTGCTTGGCACTCAGCTTGGTAGTGAGCAAATTCTTTGCGTTGTGTTTCGTTAGCACTGAGGCTAACTGCCGCCCAACGTTTGCTTAGGTTAAAAAGCTTGGCATCGTAGTGCTGAAGAACCTCGGTTTTTGCGAGGGCGGTAATGTCTGCTAGTGCTTTCTCTATATCTTGTTGCTGTTGACTTCGTTCAGCGATCTGATTGCGGATAGTGGCAAGCTTGGACTTGGCTATATGATAAACCGATTTGTCCTTACCCTTTGCCTGACTCAGCAGTGTGCTTAAGTCTGCTTCTGTTTCGATAAGCTCAGCAGCGGCTTGTCGGAGTTTTGCCATTTTTGCTTTTACTGCAATTTCTAGCAGTGATTGCTTATCTTCAATCCGAGCCAAACCGCTTAGGAAAGCATCTGCCTGATTCGACTTAATGATCATTTGAGTAAGTATTTTATTGTCAGTAATTAGGTCGAAAATACTCAATGACTGAGCGTTAGCCAGCTCGTATAACTTTTCTTCAATTAGAGGCTTTAGTTCGTCTTTAGACTGCGCGTGAAGCGTGATCAGTGCTTGAGGGTCAGTTAAGCGTGATGTGGCGCTTTTTCTGACGGCTACTTGTTCATCGTTTTGTGCAAGCTGAAGTAATATTTGATGATCTTCATTCTGGCCAGGGTTGAGCTCTTTGATTGCTTCAAGTCTGGTTGCTGTATGCTTGCTTTGCCATTTTGGTTTGAATAGCTTGGAAAGAAAAGTAGCCATGCTGGTATCTCGCTTATCTCTGTTTTTAATAATGCTCTTGTAAAGTGTTAGTCCTTTCGAAAAAGGAAACCGTTTTGTCTTAAGACTTTGAGAGTGCGAAAAGTCGAATTCCTACTGACATTGTTGACATAGGAATCTGCTGTTTTTCACGTTATAGTCTTAATTAACTGAACGAGCTTGGATATATTTAAACTCGTTCCAAATGTTGCACCCTGAGGCTTTTGTTAGCTTCAAGAGAGCAATAGGCTCGGGCATTCTAGCGCAGCCTCGCGTAAAAATCTCCACTATTCTCTGGTATTTAGCGGGATTCATTACGTGACGAGAGCCGTATAGGGCCAATATTGAAAAGAGTCGCAGGGCTTTATGGAAAAACGTGGTAAATGAAGAGAGAAGCAGATCTCCAAAGTGTTAAAAATAAAGCCGTAGATCTTCTATCTCGTCGCGAGCATAGTGAACATGAGCTGCGCGAAAAGCTGCAAGGTAAGGGATATGAAGAGGCTCTGGTGGAACAGGCAGTTCAGTCGATGCTAGACGCTGGCTACTTGAGTGACGAACGATATGTGAGAATGATTATTCGTAGCAGCTATGAGAAGGGGCATGGGCCACAGAAAATACGTTTCAAGTTACAGCAAAAGGGTGTGAAGTCTTCAATGGTGAATGAGGGCTTTGAAGCGTTTGAGGGTGACTGGTTTGCCTTGGCTCAGTCTTTACGATTACGAAAATTTAGAGAGCCGCTCAATGATAAAGATCGGGCGCTTTACTACAAAGAGAAGTCTCGACAAATGCGCTTTCTAGCTGGACGAGGTTTTACGATGGAGCAGATATCCTTTGCGTTTGAAGTGCATGAAGATGATGAACAATATTTTGTGTAACTCGCCAATAGATTAATAAATAAGAACAATATTTATAACAAGAGGATGTAGCAAATGATCTCAACCATGATGGATCAGCCTTTAACCATAACTTCAGTGATGGAGTTTGCTGACAAAATTTATCCCCAGCAAGAGATTGTCTCGGTTACCGCAGATCAAGCAAGCTTTCGCTATACCTATGCAGAAGCTTTTCAACGAACGCGTCAGTTAGCTAATGCGCTAAAAGGCTTGGGTTTAAAGCAGGGTGATGTGGTTGCAACGATGGCTTGGAATGATCATCGGCATCTCGAACTTTACTATGCGATTTCCTGTTCAGGTATGGTTTGCCATACGATTAATCCGCGCTTATTTGATGAACAGATTGAATACATTGTTGAACATGCTGAAGATCAATGGCTATTCGTTGACTCCTTATTTGTACCTAAGCTAGAGCAGTTACAAGAGAAAATGCCCAATGTGAAAGGTTTTGTCGTATTGACCTCAGAGGCGAAAATGCCTGAAACCTGTTTACGCAATGTCCAGTGTTACGAAACGCTTATAGCTAAATACGAACCAGAATTTGACTGGCCTGAGCTCGAAGAATCCACAGCTTCTGCCTTGTGCTATACCTCAGGTACTACTGGTAACCCAAAGGGGGTTGTCTATAGTCACAGGTCAACAGTTCTTCATAGTTATGCCAGTAGCTTACCGGATGCCTTTGGCCTTTCGCGCCAGGACGTGGTGATGCCGATTGTTCCCATGTTTCACGTTAATGGCTGGGGGATCGTTTATTCAGCTCCCATGGCTGGCGCAAAATTAGTGATGCCAGGTCCTAAAATGGCTGACGGTGAGACTCTGACCAAATTAATCAATGACGAAAAAATATCGATGTCGGCAGGCGTTCCGACAGTGTGGTTGGCCCTGCTTGCCTATCTGGGTGAAAGTGGTGAGTCAATTGACAGTCTCAAACGTGTGACGGTGGGAGGAGCCGCCTGTCCACTTTCAATCTTTCAAACCTTCAAAGACAAACACAATGTAGATGTAGAGCATGCTTGGGGAATGACCGAGATGAGTCCGCTCGGCACTTATAACAAAATGTCAGCGGCTGATTTTGAGTTGCCGGAAGAAGCGATTACTGAAGCCTTATTACGTCAGGGGCGTCCTATTTTCGGAGTCGACCTACGTATCGTTGATGAAGCTGGGAAGGAATTGCCTTGGGATGGAAAAAGTGCTGGTGCCGTGCAGGTTAGGGGGCCATTTATTACAGAGGGCTACCATAAGTTGGAGGGTGAATTTGCTCCGGGTGGTTGGTTCGAAACAGGTGATGTAGCCTATTTGGATACCGAATCACGAATGCAAATTACTGACCGGACCAAGGATATTATTAAATCGGGTGGAGAATGGATTTCCAGTATCGAACTAGAAAACTTGGCAATGAATCATCCAGATGTGGCTGAAGCGGCAGTGATTGGTGTTGCTCACGAGAAATGGACGGAGCGTCCTTTGTTGGTGTTGGTTAGAAAACCGAATGCAGCACTAAATGAGCAAGAGATCCTGTCTTTCTTTAACGAAAAAGTTGCCCGCTGGTGGATACCCACTGCTTGTGAATTCGTTGAAGAATTACCGCATACGGCAACGGGAAAACTCGATAAAAAGGTGATTCGAGAGCAGTTTAAAGGTTTCGAATGGAAAGAATGATAATTCAGGTCAGAGTAAAAATGCCTGTTTTTACTCTGGCCCCAATTTTTGAACTAAGCCTCTTGCGAGTTCCTTGTTCTTTTGGTTGAGCTTTGGGTCGAAGCCAATGTTCCCCATCCAGCCTCCACCAAATGATAAACACATGATGGAGTAGGCTGTTTGCTCAAGCTCTTTTTCATCTATGTTAGGGTTTAGTTCGGCTAGTTCCTGCTTTAGCCCTAGCAGAAAGAAGTCGTAGATAGACTTCACTGCCGCTTGTACATCTGGGTCGTAAAGGCTTACGGGTAACAAGGCAGCCACCAGACGTGTTGCCGGTAGGTTGTTAAACGCTTCGCTAAATATGTAGTCAAAAGCCGCTTCAAAACGCTTTTCCGGTTCAGCTACGTTCATGCTTTGTTGAACACTGTCTTCAAACTTGCTGATAATTCTCTTTACACCAGCTTCAATAAGCTCCTTGCGATTACCGACATAATGACGAATCATCCTCCTGGCCATGCCAGCTTCTTCAGCAACCATATCCAGTGTCATACCTTGCAGTCCTTTCGTTTCGACGCAGCGTTCAAAGGCATCCAGGATTTCACTGACTCGTTCTACTTTTAAGCTCTTTCTTCCCATTTCTCTTCCGTTAAATTGATGGGCCTATCTATGGCTAGGGATTCTAATGCCTAAAGAGATCTAAATCATTCGTTTCAATAATAAAAAAGAATATAAGTGATCATGAGTGGGAATTTATGTTGAAAAAAAGCATTTTGGGTTATATATTCCCTTTAATGGGAATTTAAATGTTGTTTTAGTCCGAGGTGCATAGATGTTTAATAAGAGACGTATCAAAGTTCGCGGGCCTCAGCCTTCAGGTTTGTCGATTAATCGTGATGAGGCTGGAGTGCCTCATGTCAAAGCATCATCTTTCAAGGACGCCCTTTGGGGGAGCGGTTATGCGCATGCAATAGATCGTGGCACGCAATTGCTAATGATGCGGATACTTGGGCAGGGTCGGCTAACGGAGCTGCTTTCGGATACTGAAGAGTCTTTGGCAATAGATAAGTTCTTTAGGCGAGCAAATTGGTATGGCAATTTAACGCAAGAGTTGAATAAGCTCGATGTCGTCTCACTATCACAGATTCAATCCTACTGTGATGGTGTCAATGCGGGCTTTTCAGCCGGTGAATTTTCTTTAATGAAGCTCTTGGGTTATCAGGCAGAACCTTGGAAAGTGCAGGATATTATTCTTATATCGCGAATGACGAGCTACCTGACTTTGGCGCAATCGCAGGCGGAAGTAGAACGTTTCTTTATTGAATTGACGCAATCAGGCGTCTCTACAGAAGCTCTGGCTGAACTATTTCCCATTGACGTTAAGCGTTTTGACCGTGAACTGGTGGAGAGTATTCAGCTTCAGGAACGAATTGTTCCGCGTGAAGTGATCTGGAATCAGGCCTTGCCTAGAATGATGGCGTCTAACAATTGGGTTGTCGCAGGCAGCCGTACAAAATCTGGG
>NZ_LWGG01000870.1:0-3378 GCF_001635365.1 Oleiphilus sp. HI0128
ATGATTTTGCACACTCTTTTTATTTTTTAGTGTAATCACTGCTCGTTCGCAGCTGAGCTCTTCAATTGTAATTCCATCAGTGCCGGTAAACTACACCATCTTTACAAAAAAAGTAGACAGCGCTGTTGAGCGAAGGAAAGATGGCAAGGAATTAATGTTACTGACAATTTTATTTAGCTTATTTTTCTTGGCCAAGATGTGGTCTCCAAAAATTAGTGAAAACAGAAAATTAGATCTTATTGATAAAGTAGATACTTATCAAAACTGTGAGATTATACACATAAATGGAAAAGTGGTTTTACCTATAGAGCTACCGATCTGTATTTAAGCGAGTTATAATCGCGCCAAATTAACAGGAGTAAGTTATGAGCGATTTAAAGCAACAATTTGAAGATACCGTAAACTTTGTTCAAAACTCGGAAGGTGACGTTCAGCTTTCAAACGAGCAGAAGTTGCAGATGTATGCTTTGTATAAGCAAGCAACTGAAGGTGACGTTTCAGGTAAAAAGCCAGGTATGATGGACTTCGTTGCACGTGCAAAATATGTTGCATGGGAAGAGTTGAAAGGAACGACTTCTGATGCGGCAATGCAAAAATACATTAATGAAGTTGAAACATTAAAGGCGTAAATTACAGCGTCTCTAACCAGTCTGTGTCTCAGGCTGGTTAATAGCAGTGTCCACGATAAAAAAGATAATAATTATAAGAGATCAACACAAGGAAAGTGAAGAAGCATATAGGTCTCTATAAGCAGTAAAAGGAATCAATATGAGTACAGCAGTTGCATTGGACGAATGTCAACCGGGGTTGTCAGTAGACTTGGCTGAAGCGGTAAAGCACCAACATTTGAGTGCCAGAACCATTCATACTTACCAGCACTGGATTACGCAGTATTTAGCTTATTATGATTTGCGGAGCCCGCGTTATTTAAGTGAATCTAATGTGAAAGAGTTTTTACGCTATTTGGTAAAAAATATGTCTCTTTCCCGCGCGCGCTTGAATCAAGCTCGAGAAGCACTATTATTCTTATATGAAAAGGTTTTAAAGAAGCCTTTGAAAAGGACGGAGATAGTTCCCAAGGATAGTTAATTTTCATTATCAGGCGGAGGAAGCAATGTTTAGATTCATCTACGCTTTTTTCGCCTTTTTAGTATCTAGTGTCTCATTATCCTTGCATGCCAAGGACCCTTCCACAGTACAATCAGATGCTCCTCAGCCATTTGAGATTGGCATTAGCATGTCAATTCCTCCTTGGGTGATTAAAGAAACTGACTCAGGCATCGAGTTAGATATATTGCGAGCGAGCCTCGATCCTGAGCGTTATGATATACGTCCGGTTTATGTGCCATTTGAGCGAGCATATAAGTTGTTTGATGATGCGCAGTTAGATGCCGTGATGAATGCAAAGGCCAATGTTGTTAAGAGTGGTTATTTGTCCCAAGCCGTGGTGACATTTCAAAACTACGCAATAAGTCTGGCATCCAAGAACTACCCTGAAGATATATCTATGTCTTTTCTTCAAGATAAAACGGTTGTAGGTTTTCAAAAAGCGAAAGACTTTCTGGGTAAAGAATATGCTGTGATGGCACGCACAAACCGGCATTATCAAGAAGTTCCAAAACAAGATTTTCAGATAAATCTACTCTTTATCAGAGAGCTTGATTTTATCGTGATGGATAAGAGTATTTTTGGATATTATTGGTATAAGGCAAATCAGGGAGATCGCTACTCTCGCTTGGCAAAGCAGCGCTTTAGTCAAAAGGTCAGATTTCACCCCTTATTTAAACCAAGTCATTACCCGTTTTTATTCCGAGATAAGCTGGTCAGAGATGACTTTGATCGTGGTTTGTCAGAAATTAAATCAAGTGGTCGCTATCAAGAAATCCTGGATAAATACGACCACTTAAGTAATTTGTATCAGCACTGATGTAAACGAAGAAAGCAGAAAGCAGAAAGCTTATGAGGCGATGACCACCTCGCCTTGCTCAAACTTCAGGTAGAAGCAACTTCTACGATGAGTGTGACAAGCTGCTTCATCTTGTGTGACCAGGGCTAGTAGTACATCACCGTCGCAATCCGTTCTCATCGATACCAGGCTTTGCCAGTGGCCAGAGCTTTCTCCTTTGCGCCATAAAGACTTTCGCGAACGGGACCAATAGCACATCTTGGAGGTTTCGAGAGTTTCTTTTAATGACTCGCGATTCATCCAGGCAAACATTAGCACCTCTCTCGTCTCATGGTCCTGGGCTATTACGGGTATTAAACCCTCTTCAGAGAAGTTTAGTTCGTTTAATACTTTATCTAAGGGATAGGAGGTGCCTTCAGCATCGTTTTCGATCGATTTAAACCAGGACTTCATATTTAAATTACCTATATTTACGAGTTATGCGCTGAGATGTTTGGGTTTGGCAAGTCGAGATAAAAGGCTACCATTAAGTCCTAATGAAAACGACAAGACGTAGAGCATACCAAGTGTCAGTATGATCGCCGGCCCGGTTGGCCAGCCAGCATGGTATGACAAGAGTAAGCCGATATAACAACAGAGAATTGCAAAACAAGAGGACGCCAAAAGCATCATATCGAGGCTCTTGACCCAATACCTTGCAGAGGCTGCAGGCAAAATCATCATACCCACAGACATTAAGGTACCAAGGGCGTTAAAGCCGGCAACAAGGTTTAGAACAACTAGCACCAGGAAGGCAAAGTGAGCAATTGGACTTAGTCGACTGACTGATTGCAGGAAAAGCCTGTCCATACACTCAAGAACCAACGGTCTGAACAGCAGAGCAAGTGTAATTAAGGTAATTGTAGAAACCCCGGCAAGCAAATATAAAGCTTCGTTGTTCAAAGCCAGCGCGGAACCGAAAAGTACGTGTAGTAAATCAACCTGACTACCGTTAATTGAAATAATCAGGACGCCTGCTGCCAGAGAAATAAGATAAAAGGCAGCCATGCTGGCATCTTCAGCGACATCGGTCATACGAGAGACGAAACCGGAAAATAGCGCAACAAGGCAGCCTGCGATAATCCCGCCGATGGTCATTGCCTGAATAGATAAGCCGGCCAGAAAAAAGCCTGCCGCTGCACCGGGCAATATTGCGTGTGCCATGGCGTCGCCAGTTAAACTCATGCGTCTTAACATCAGAAAAACGCCAATAGGCGCTGCGCTAATCGCAATCGCAAGGCAGCCAACGATAGCGCGTTGCATAAATGAGAAGTCTAAAATTGGCGCAATAAAAAGATCGAACATCTGTTAGTGAGCCCCGCAATACACGGCGTTTTCATCAAAGGCTTCGTTGAGTTGTCGTGCTCGTTGCCAGTTTTGCTCAGTCAATACGCCGGCAGTTGGCCCAAAAGCGATGGGCTCTCGCGATAACA
>NZ_LWGG01000871.1:0-1754 GCF_001635365.1 Oleiphilus sp. HI0128
TGCAGAATAACTTTATATACCGGATTCATTATGTCAGACGTTTCTTTTGGCCCAGATTCAGCCAGCGATAAAACTCCAACCATTCTGCGAAAGATTGTCGCACGCAAGTGGCAGGAAATTGAGGAAAGACAAAGCACGCTAAAGCTAGCCGACTGCAAGGCACAAGCCTTCGATCGGGATGAGACCCGCGGCTTTGTGCGGGCGATAGAATCCAAGAACGCGAACAATTTGCCTGCCATTATTGCCGAGATCAAGAAGGCATCACCAAGCAAAGGAATTATTCGAGAGGACTTTGTACCTGCCGCCATTGCCGAAAGTTATGAGAAGGCCGGTGCAGCCTGTTTATCGGTACTTACTGACCGTGATTTTTTCCAAGGCCATGAGGACTATTTGCAACAAGCTCGTGCTGCGAGCGCCTTGCCGATTATCCGTAAGGATTTTATGGTCGCGCCTTATCAGATCTACGAAAGCCGCGTTGTGAATGCTGATTGCGTGCTACTGATTGCCGCTTGCCTAACAAAAGATCAAATGCAGGAGTTAAGTGGCATCGCCCATGAAATCGGCCTGGATGTTTTGGTCGAAGTTCATAATGAAGCAGAGCTTAAAGATGCCTTAACGCTGGAAACTCGCTTAATCGGCATTAATAATCGGGACCTTCACTCTTTCGAAGTATCACTCGATAACACCTTTAACTTATTGAAGCAGATTCCCGAAGATAGGATTGTGGTCACAGAAAGCGGCATACATGCTCGAGAAGACGTGATCGCTATGCAAGAACGTGATGTGAACGCCTTCTTAGTCGGTGAAGCATTTATGCGGGCGGCAGACCCGGGTAAGGAGTTAGAGCGTTTGTTTTTTTAGGTATTTATAGGCAGTCATACTGTGACTGCCTATCAAATGATACTGAAACCATATCATAGCCATGACGAGATAGGTCTTTTATTAACTGCCTATCTGCCAAGACAGTATTACAAATCTGGTGAATACTGCCTTGAAGATCATTACTGGCAAGTCGCAAATCAAAATCCATCACTAAGTAGCGCATGCTGCCATACTCATCAGCATGCACCTGATTAACACTTTCATAGTTGATAAAGCGATACGAGCTATCGGCATTGAAGTGTGATTCCAGACGAGAAGAAAGTTCATCAGCTTCAGCAAGTGCCGCCAATGAAAACATCATGGCAAATAATACCAAGCCTTGTAGTATTGACTGTAGGCTCTTATTAGACTTTCTTTCTTCCAGGTTCCAGATCATATTTCACCACGCTCTTCGTTTAGGTAGCTCTAGTTTAACGAAGAGGGTGCTTAAATATTAGTCTGTCAGCAATGGTTTTACCCTTGTTTACACTTGCTCAGACTTTAAGCTTCTCGGTGAAAGGAGGCCAACCCAAAGGTTTACCAGCGATTAAATGCAGGTGTACGTGGTAGACGCTTTGTCCACCATATTCATTGCAATTCATCACAACACGGTAACCATCTTCTGCGAAGCCCATATCGGCGGCAATATTCTTGGCAACAAAGAACAAATGTCCAAATGTTTCCTTATCACCTTCATCCATATCGTTAATCGTCGCGATTGGTTTTTTAGGGATGATAAGCAAGTGTACGGGAGCGGTTGGCTGAATATCCTTGAATGCCAGGCAGATGTCATCTTCATAGACGATATCTGCAGGAATCTGACGATCAATAATTTTGGTAAATAGCGTTTCTGTCATTGTTTTTTCCTCGTTTGCTTCCTTTAGGCTTGAGCA
>NZ_LWGG01000872.1:0-3734 GCF_001635365.1 Oleiphilus sp. HI0128
ATGACCGTTTCGGCGCACTTACCTTTATCCGAGTTTATTCAGGTAAGCTGAACAAAGGCGACACAGTACTTAACTCCTTCACAGGTAAGACTGAGCGTATCGGCCGTATGTGTGAGATGGAAGCTGAAGATCGTAACGAGCTAGATTCAGCTCAAGCTGGTGACATCCTTGCAATCGTCGGCATGAAAAACGTTCAAACAGGTCACACACTTTGTGATCCCAAGCACGAATGTACACTTGAAGCGATGGTCTTCCCTGAGCCAGTAATCTCGATTGCTGTTAAGCCTAAAGACAAAGGCGGTTCTGAGAAAATGGGTATCGCGATCGGTAAGATGGTTGCAGAAGATCCAACATTCCAGGTTCACACTGACGAAGACTCAGGTGAAACAATTCTACGCGGAATGGGTGAGCTTCACCTAGACATCAAAGTAGACATCCTGAACCGTACTTATGGCGTTGAGCTAGAAGTTGGTGAACCTCAGGTTGCATACCGTGAAACAATCACGGCTGAAGTTGAAGATTCATATACGCACAAGAAGCAGTCTGGTGGTTCTGGTCAGTTCGGTAAGATCGATTACCGTATCAAGCCAGGTGAGCAGAATTCTGGTTTCACATTCTCATCTACAGTTGTAGGTGGTAACGTACCTAAGGAATTCTTCCCAGCTATCGAGAAAGGCTTCCAAAGCATGATGGAGACCGGTGTTCTTGCTGGCTTCCCAGTACTAGATGTTGAGGTTGAGCTGTTCGACGGTGGTTTCCACGCGGTTGACTCCTCTGCTGTTGCATTTGAAATTGCTGCAAAAGGCGCTTTCCGTCAGTCAATTCCAAAGGCACAACCTAAGCTTCTTGAGCCAATCATGAAGGTTGACGTATTTACGCCTGAAGATCACGTTGGTGACGTAATTGGTGATTTGAACCGTCGTCGTGGCATGATCGAAGGTCAGGATGCAGGCGCTTCTGGCGTGCGCATCAAAGCAAATGTACCACTTTCAGAAATGTTTGGTTACATCGGCTCACTACGTACAATGACCTCTGGTCGTGGTCAGTTCTCTATGGAATTTGATCACTACGCACAATGCCCTAACTCTGTTGCTGAAAAAGTAATGGAAGAAGAGCGTGCAAAGAAAGCAGCTAAGTAATCTTTAGCTAGCCTTCAAAAAAGCGATCTTCGGATCGCTTTTTTTATGCCTGCAATTTAGCTACAAACCTACAACGACCAAATCAAAATGGCACCGGGATAACCACGTACATAACTCTACTCAGCTTCATTTATACGCAGCAATACTGTTATAGACCAGCGACTTAGCTTTCCCGACCTGAAAGAAATACACTATTCTGGAATAGCTAGAATTTCCCAGGCACAAAAAAAGGCGAGCTAATGCTCGCCTTTAGTCATTCTAAACCATACTACTGAATAGTCAGTGGGCTAGTCGTTAAAAGTTTACCTACAGCACTCCCTGCCGCAATACCCAGCGTTTTCGTGAAGCGCTCAAAGGGGTCTGGCTGCGGCGTAAAATCAATAATTTCCTCAGCTCCAACCACTTCTCTTGCAACATAACCTGCACTACCCAAACCATCAACCAAACCTTTTTCCAAGGCCTGCTCACCACTCCAGATCAGACCACTAAAGATCTCTTCATCAACCTTCAACCGCTCTCCACGCCCTTCTTTCACTTTAGCAATAAACTGCTGATGCGTGGTATTCAGCACCGACTCCCAAAACTCAACCTCATCACCCTTTTCATCGCTAAAAGGATCTAGAAAGCCCTTATGAGCTCCCGCTGTATATAAACGTCTTTCGACGCCAAGCTTCTTCATCGTATCAACAAAACCAAAACCTGAAGCCACTACACCGATAGAACCAACCAAACTTGCCTTATCAGCGTAAATCTTATCCGCAGCCGCAGCAATGTAATATGCACCTGAAGCACCAATATCGCTGATCACTGCATAGAGTGGCGTTTCAGGGTATAAGCCACGAAGTCGTTTAATTTCATCATAAACATACCCTGATTGAACCGGGCTGCCACCAGGACTATTAATGCGCAAGACAACAGCTTGAGTTCCCTCAGCTTCAAAAGCTGCTCTCAAACCCGTCACCAAAAAGTCTGCATTCGCCTCTTCGCCTGAAGCAATCACACCTTCCAGATTAACCAATGCGGTATATTGTTCAGTATCACTTATCTTATCCGGCGATAAACCCTCGCTCATCATAAACAATAAGACAAAAAGATAAGCAAATGTTAGCAGCTTAAAAAACACACCCCAGCGACGAGCCTTACGCTGCTCAACACCTAACTGAGAAACAGTCTTTTCAATCAACTTCCACTCTTTAGTATTATTCTCTGAATCCAAAATTTACTACCCTCTAACTTACATTCAGCTTTATCAGCTCTGAAAAATGATCAATTATTGCTTTTGGCTCATGTACGGACAAGCGACTCACTTCATGAACCCCATAACTCACACCGATTGCATCCATCCCGAAATTTGAAGCCATCTTCAAGTCATACTCCGTGTCGCCAACCATCACGCACTCTTTCGCAGGCACACCATAGTATGAACAAATCTCTTCCAGCATCATTGGGTGAGGTTTTGAGCGTGTTTCGTCCGCACAGCGCTCAATATCAAAATAGTGCCCAAGCCCGGTCGCCTTTAACGCGAGATTCAAGCCATTTCGACTCTTACCTGTAGCAACTGCCAAACTAAGACCACCCGCCTTAAGCGCCTCAAGCGTCTCAATAACGCCGTCAAACAGATTTTCCTGCGTCATCTCACGGCGAAAAAAGAACTCCGCATAAGATTGCCGCATATTTTCAACATCCTTATCCGACAGGCTTGGATACAAGCTTTGCAAAGCCTCCACCATCCCTAAACCAATAATATTCTTATAGGCATCATGCCCGAGATCGGGCAAGGAGAGCTTATTAGCGGCATACTCAAGACTCGCAACAATATGCTGCTCAGAGTCGACTAAAGTCCCGTCCCAATCAAATATATATACAGGGTACTTCATAACACTACACCAAGCCCATCTTTTTCAAATTAGCTTCATATACTTCGTCGTAGGGCGCCTCAAAACTCATCGCCCTACCGCCAGGCAAGGTAAAGTGAATCTCTTTTGCATGCAGCATCAATCGAGCTTTTTCCATTCCTCTAAACTGCACCAAATCGCGCGGGATATACTTATCATCCCCCACAATTGCATGCCCGGAAAATGCGGCATGAACACGAATCTGATGAGTTCGCCCGGTCACCGGCTTAGCTTCGACTAAGGTAAAATTCTCAGCACTAGATAAGATCTTGAACAAGGTCTGACTTGGCTTCCCGTCCTGGTGTACAACAACAATGCGTTCACCAGATTTTAATTCATTCTTCTTAAGGGGCGCGTCAACGCGCTTTTTATGCTTTGGCCACTTACCGAAAACGGCCATATGGTAAATCTTGTTAACCTCATCATTACGAAACTGCGCATGCAAGTCTCGCAAGGCAGGCCGCGACTTAGCAACCAAGATACAACCCGATGTATCCCTATCCAAGCGGTGCACCAACTCAAGAAACTGGGTTTCCGGGTAACGCTTGCGTAGCGCCTCAATTAAGCCGTAATTAACGCCACTTCCGCCATGCACAGCTAAACCGGAAGGCTTGTTGATTACTAGCAGCTGCTTATCTTCATAAATAATAGCTGAGGCAATAAACTCAAGAAGATTGTCACTCACCCTAATAGCGCCTTT
>NZ_LWGG01000873.1:0-778 GCF_001635365.1 Oleiphilus sp. HI0128
GTGGACGGGCCTTCGCTGGGCCGTTGGAAAAGCTTAGGAAGGTTGAGAAACCCGCCAATACCTCGACAATACCGAGTTTAAATTATACAGAAGTAGAGCTTGAAGAGAATGAGCAAGCCAGAAGTTCCTATGATGTGCCCGTCAAAGCGATTTCTGAATATCAGAATTTGCTTAAGAAAAACTCACAGCAAGAAGCTGTTTATCATGCTTACCAAGTTATGAGCCAACCGGTCGTTAGTGTTCAGCTAAGCGATACATGGGGATACGTACTTGAGTTATTCGAACAGGTGCATTATCAGGTAGTTCCTGTTCTGGATAATAAAGGGCAGCTAGTTTCAGTAATCTCTCGCCAACAAATATACGCTAAGCTCTTGTCTCAATCGTCGGTTCAAATGGGGCGGGACACTTCATTATCGAGTGTTATCCAAACAAGGGGGAAATCTGTTGTTTCAGCGGATCCTGTGACAGATGTTCGTAGAGTGGCCAAGGCCTTAGTCATGTATAGCTTGGATGCAATCCCTATTGTGGATGCTGAGCATCGTTTAGTGGGGATTGTCTCCCGCACTGATATTTTAAGGTGTGTGACTGCCAACCCTCCTCTTTCAATGTGGTGTTAGCGCGAAAGAGACTTAAGCCCCCAAAGAGATCTAGGCGAAGATTTATCTGTGTCAGAAAATTCCTTATTAAATGAACGAATTAAACTGCTTTTTTAAGGGAATGTTCATTGAGAAACTGAGGCTATATTAAGTAGCTGTATGAAGCTATCGAATACAAACCA
>NZ_LWGG01000874.1:0-3213 GCF_001635365.1 Oleiphilus sp. HI0128
TTTCTGCTATAAAAAGTAAAAAAAATGGAAAAAAGCAAATTTTGGCTATTGACCAAGTATGTCTATCAGGGGTATAATTATTAAGCCGGTTGGCGCAAGCAGTAATGAGCGGGTAATATTTTGGGAGAAGTGTTCTTGATTAAGAGTAATGATGAAGGAATTCTTGGTAGCGGTCAAACTAGAAAGCTAATGAAACTTTCACAGTATAGAGAGGTTTATTTTCAAAAAGGATCGCAGCCTTCAATAAATACTCTAAAGAAATGGATAAATCAGAATTCTATAGATGGTCGTAAGATAGCTGGCCAATATTATGCTTATTCTGAGCCTGACATTATCACAGTAGAAACTGCGTCAAATGAGCCTGTTGGAAATATTTCTCACGCCTCACAGCAATCTATTGGTGGCAAAGAAGTGTGTCAGGTGGAGGACATTTATTCCATTTTCGAAGATGTAACGGGGAGGAAAGTAGCATAAATGACTTTTCTTTTTACTCTAAAATCTTCAAACCTTCTAGTGGGTCAATACCTAGAACTTTAACTATCTGGGCATACTCTTGCACTGATATTCTTTTCTCGCCAGATTCAATTTTAGATACGTACGATTGATGCTCGTTTAGAAGTTTAGCAAATTCAATCTGTGTCAATTCCTTGGCTACCCTAGATTTAATAAGCCAATCTTGAAATCGTTTATATTTTGGTGTGTTAACAGACCTTTCCATATTGTGGTCATGTTATTAGCGTGCTAGCATTATCCCAAATTGGGATAATTGAGTGCTGTTAAGGAAACACAAGTGCGTTTTAGGTATCTAAGACCTGTATTAATTTCTTTAGTAGTTAGCTTGGGCGAATGGTGGAATTAATGATTCTGCTTTATGCAAAACTCATAGCCACCATTGATTGCCGAGGTAGCTTCCCGCTCTAGCAAGATTATTTTCGAGTACGCATTCAACGAAGCCTCACCAGATATGACTTAAACATCATAAGGATCTAATAATGAAAAAAACTGGAATATTTTGTCTGTCGCTTTCAACAATTTTTTTAAGCGGCTGCGGAGAATCGGTGCCAACTGTTGAAGAGTTAATAGCTGACGAAGATCGATTGATCGCATTGGTCGAAGAGTGCAACTCAATACCCAAAGCTGAGGCCGAAGAAAGTGAAACATGCCATGTGGTTATAGAGGCGCTTTCTAAGGCTATGGCTGATGGTTTCAACGCATTATTGAAGTAAATAAGGAATCGACATGAAAATAATTTTTGTACTTGTGTTATCTGTTTTTCTTACAGGGTGTGGGAGCCAAGACCCAAATGAAATTGTCGAAGAGTTTTACGAGTTGCTCATATATTCAGACCTTAAAGATAACGAGAACAAACATGCATTTCTTGGTTTTACAACTGGTCGATTGAAAACAAAGTTAGGTGAAAAATTCGAGTATGCAGACAAAAATGAACAGCCGTATGAGATGCAATTTATTCCGGTCTTGGGAGTATACGGCAACATACTTGAGCTTTCAGATGTGAATATTGAGATAGAGAAAGAAGAGTTTGTAGAGAAAGATGGAGAGGTTGTTAGCGCAACAGTAATCGCGAAGACTTCTGGAGAGATAAAAGACGAGACTTGGTTTTCAAAGGATAAGTTTAGTTTCACGTTAGATAACGACCAGTGGAGAATCACAAAAATTGTATTTGCTCATGAAGGTGGCGCTGGTTCACCTGTCAGTTTCCCTTAAGTAATAAGAATATTGGAGCTAGTTTTATGTACAGTCTAAAGGAAAAAGTTTTATGTATTTTTCTTTTTCTACCGTTAATGGCGTGCGGCTCTTCAGATCCATCTCCAAGTGATGCTGTTGAACAGTTTTTTGATTTGGTTCTCGAAGGCAACTTGGATGATGATCAAGTATTGAATCAAATGTCAGCACTAACAACAGGCAAAATTAAAGAACGAATCGACTCTAGAAAGAGAATTAGTAAGTTTAAGAAGATTTCTAAAACCATTAACGAGGCAAATGGTTCGATTGAAACCGATGGTTACGACATTGATGGAAGTGAAGCCAATGTCACTCTTCTCATTGTAGGTGAAGATGACAACGGAGAAGAAATTAAAGACGAATCAACTGTGGAATTACGAAGTGAGAATGGTCAGTGGTTGATATATAGCATGAAGGGTGCTTAGGACAAAATCATAAAGAGATAAAAACTAATAAATCAATAAAAGGAAATACACATGAAACGAGTAGTAGCGATTGCATTATCTGCATTATCGATAAACGCATCAGCAGGATTCATATCTCAAGATTCTGGCTTTGGTGTTGATACTATAACCTTGCACGAAGAAACGGGGTTAGAGTGGCTGGACTTAACAGCCACACAAGGTCGTACAGTTAACGATGTGCTAGGTCAGCTTGATACAGGTGGCGATTACTCTGGTTTCCGTCATGCTACCTTCGATGAAGTAATCACAATGCAAGAAGGCTTTGGTATTACTTACAATCTTTCTTCTTTTGATCATGCAGTTGGCCAGCAAAACGCTAGCATTGCAGCAATGGCAAATTATCTAGATTTCTTTGGTGCTACTGGTACTAATGAGGATGATGTATTCGGATTCGGTACAGTAGTTCGCGATAACGGTGAAGATCGTACTTTCTGGTCAATTTATGATAACGATGCAAGTGCTTTGTTTGATACAGATACTGGTTATTTACAAGATATATTCTTTGCTCAAGCACGCAATATTTCAGATCCATTCACTGGACAATTTTTGGTTCGATCTGACGTATCGCAAGTATCAGAGCCAAGTACGTTTGCGTTGCTAGGTCTTGGAATGGCTGGGTTGGGTTTTGCCAGACGTAAAAAAGCTTAAGTGTAATAAATAGGGATAGATATTATGAACGATACAATTCAGCAAGCTCGTCTTCAAAATCAAATGAAGAACCCAATCGTCGCGTTAGCTCTAGGTTTTTTTATTCCCGGAGCAGGGCAGATGTATGCGGGTTCAATGATGTGGGGAGTAATTAATTTAATTCTAATCGTTGTTTTGGCGGTAACAGTGATTGCTTCGCCAGTCGCCTTCATTCTTTGGCTTGTTTCTTTGTTTTTGGGATACAAGGGAACAAAGCAATTCAACGATAAGGTGTTGGACGGAGCTGAGGCTTCCTCATAATTTTTCTCTAATATTTTGCCCCTAAATTTGTTTAGGGGCTTCATGTTTCTTACCTCTC
>NZ_LWGG01000875.1:0-3148 GCF_001635365.1 Oleiphilus sp. HI0128
GAACACTTTGATCGGTATGTTCCTTAAGCCGGACGTCCGTATAATACCGAATAAACTGCTCACAATGACGCACATACCACTGGAACAGAGCGGGCTTGATATTGCGCTCAGAAAGTTGAGCTATATAGTTGTTCCAAAAACGTTTTTCTCGATCATCCGTGACCTGAGACATATCTATTTCCTTATGCTTTATTTACAATCCTTTGTAAATTTCAAATATGGATTATACGGACGCCGCCTAATAAGGTAAATTATGGATTCCGTATAAGAAACTGTTATATGTTTCAGCCATTTTAGTTAATGGCTCAATATTTGGCTGGGATGCCTCCTTTCTTTTTGAGCATCCCTCCGTTTAAGTTTTCGTGGTTAGTGGCACGCCACAGTTGTAATCCGGTGCCAATAGTAAGTTAAATGCATCATCACAGTTTTGTGTTTTTATCGTGGTGTGCTGTTAGTTGGCTCGGTAAAATCGGGTCGTTATTAATTTTAGCGCGCAGCTTGGCTGGCTTAGGTTCCGCTACCGCTCCACTCAGGGGCTTTGGTGGTTTGCAAGGGTTCACCACATAACCAAGTGCTCTTGCATCGCCCACGGAAAAACACCCGTGGGCTGGACTCGCTCTGCTACGCGTCGCTCGCCGCAAAGCACGGCGTTATAGGCTCAAAGTATGAAAGTCGTGGCTACAATATTTCTTAGCTTTGTATTAGCAATTAGTATCTATGCTATTGGTAATGGGCTTAACGATAAAATTAGAGGGTATTTTTCTCAGGCTACATTTGAGCAAGTCTTTACGAAAGAGCAGATTTACAATAAAACGCGAGAGCAGCTAAATAAGTTAGCATTAAACCCTGAATATCTGCCAAAGCTTAAAGAGGCATCTAAAAAAAATACCAAGCAAGCAAATAGATATATTTATAGTATTTGGGCGTTGCAATTAGTGTTGCTCGCATTGCTTTCGCTTGGTTGTGGAACGGTTGTAAAGAAAGTGCTACAAACAAATGAAAAGCTATAACAAGTTGCTCAAACGGACTCCGCAAAATGTGTCGCGCTTTTTGTTCCAAAAAGGCGCGCCAATTTCGCTCCTCCGTTTAGCAAAGCGTTAGGTACCCAAATGAATGCCAATAATCAATGGGCACAACTAGCCTTAACTCTTGGAGTATATTTCTCGATTTTTGTAGTTGCGTTGTCTGTGTTTCAAATACCTATTGAGGCTACATCAAACGGTGAAATGCCTCTTAGAATAGTAATTATGCTCTCAGTATCGGTTTCCGTTTTATCGTATGCCACATACCTTTCCGAGACTCCAAAATGGAAAACAGCTATAAATTATTTCCTTTCTGTAGTCTGTTTTTGTCTATTAGGTGTCGTTGGGATTGGTATCTCAGCCATAATAAACAGCTTCTTTGAAAGGGAGCCTCAAATCAGTATCCTGTGGGGTATTATCATCACCTTGGTTGGTTTGGTTTCCTTTTTTGGTGTTATTAAATTAATGAAGTCAAGGTGGTTAAAATGTACCTAACGAGCAGCACCATAGGACTCCGTACTGTGTCGCGTTTTTTGCAAAGACACGCAAAAAGCCCCGCCAAAGTACTCCGCCCATGTGCTAGGCGTTATATGCCAAAAAAGCAAAAAATAGACTCCGTGGCACAAGAATTTCGGTGGTCGCAAGGCAGGGTGCAATGATGGTGGTTTCGTTAAAAGTTGGCGGTAATTGAAAGAATCAAAAATTCAGTGGCGCAAGAAAATCGGTGGTTGCAAGGCATAGTGCACGGATGGTGGTTTCGTCAAAGGTTGGCGGTAAAGCAACACAGTGCCATTCGCCAGCCTTTTTCACTGCAAAGAAAAATGGTCGTGCGGTTTGCTTACATCGGGGTTGTTTGATGGTGGCGTCACCGAAAACGTAATAAGGCGGCATCTTCGGTGGTTTCAAGAGGCATTTTATATCGGTGTAAATTGTCAGTGGCTTCGGTGAGTTTTTGGTGGTAATTTAAGCACCAGTTTTTTGTCGGTTAAAACAGTGGCCGGTTTTTTGGAAACATTAACCATGGTTGAATTTTCATATAACAATCGCCTGCATCGGACAAAGTTTCATTGTCACCTTTTGTGCAAAAACACGCACAAAAGCCGCCAATAAAACTTTGCGCGCTGAGGCGGGCGTTATGTGTATTAAGGGTAAATATGCAATTTAAAGAATTGGGTATTTCGAACAGTTTACTATGGTTCTTAATATCAATATTTTTGTTCTTTTGGCTTGGCCATCAATTCGTTGGCGTGGCAACAGATTTAGAAATACTCAATTTGAGAACAACTGATTTAATTTCATTTCATAGCAGACCTATATGGTTTTCAATGATTGTTTTAATCAAAGCGTTAGTATGGCTTCTATCAATTACGGTAATTTATAAGTATGTTCTTACGAAGCTTAAAACTAAAAACACATAACCAAGCGCTCAAACGGACTCGGCAAACTGTCACGCTTTTTGTACCAAAAAGCCCGCCAGTTCACCTCTCCGTTTAGCTTGGCGTTATGTGTCATAGAGAGAATATGGAATTCCAATCAAACACAGATTTATTCGATGCAATTGAAGGGTTGCAAGCTAGTTTAGTTTCGACTGGTAACGAACATGCAAGTAATCAAATAGCTGACGGTTTGTCTTCATTGAATGGTCTTACCGATGGTTGGGCTCAATTATTAGAATCTATAAACAATGCAAGGTGTGAATTTGGTTCTGCTTTAACTGAAGAGCAAACTAACCAAATCAACAAAATTCAGAGCGCAGTGCATAAGATTGTGTACCGTGCTTAAACACATAACCAAAAGCACCAACGGATTCCATAATATGTCGCGGTTTTTGCAAAGAAACGCAAAAAGCCCCGCCAAATTATTCCACCGTTGTGCTAGGCGTTGGTATGACTCCCCACGTCAAGAGGCCCGCACAAAATCCTGCCGGAACCTCGGCCAGAGCCTTTCTTTTTAATTAACATTCTTCCCGTTAGGGAAGCGTCAACGCATCAGATGAAGCAAGTAATTTCGACGGTGATCATGCTGGTATTCGTGGGTTGCTAACGCGACGCGTTAACCTATCCAACCTTACTTATTACGTCGTGGTGCCTGTCTTCAGTCTATGCTCGTGGATCAATGTACTGCTA
>NZ_LWGG01000876.1:0-24147 GCF_001635365.1 Oleiphilus sp. HI0128
TATGCTGAAGATCAGCAGCCTTCGCCGATAGAGATGACGCTCTGATATTCCCGGCACTGCCTTTCAAGCCGTGAGCAAGGCGTGACATTAACTCTGTATCGCCCTGCTGCTGAGCATTTAGAAACTCTTCTTCAAACGTCACAAAGCTACCTTTGAAAGAGGACAATACCTGCTTAACAATATCCATATTGTTCATAAAAGTTTCTGTTAGCTTGTCCATGTCGATGCATTGGCTCTCGCTAGTTTGATCACTCATTGTCTATTGAACTCCATTCTTCATTGATACAAAGCCATATCTCGAAAAAAGCGGTATACTTGAGGCTGTGAAACTTACATTGATACATTGTTCTATTTTTAAGATTAGCAGACATTATCACAGACACATACTCGATAACGACTTTCAGGCTTTCACCCGTACCTCGATAAAAGAAATGGCCTCAATATTAAAGTAAGTTATTGGTTTTCATATACAAATATACCGATCCAACACCACTATTTATGTATAAGTTTTTTGAAAAGCTGGTAGAGCCGTTTCCTCCCGAGCATCCGGAACAACCACCTAAGGGTTTATTCGACTTTTGTGTGTACTATACACAAGGAATATTCCCCTTACTTTTTATCATGGGCGGGCTCACTGCCTTAATTTCCATCATGGAAGTTACGCTGTTTGGTTTCCTCGGACAGCTGGTAGACTGGCTGTCGAACAAAACACCTCAAACACTTTGGCAAGATGAAGGGAATACCCTTATTGCTCTAGGTGCAGTGATTCTTTTCGTCATTCCTCTTACTGTTTTGCTTCACTCAACCGTTATTCACCAAGCCTTGTTGGGCAACTATCCAATGCGAATTAGATGGTTAGCTCATCGGTACTTGCTTGGTCAAAGCTTTTCTTTTTACCAAGATGAGTTCGCTGGCCGCATAGCAACCAAAGTGATGCAGACTGCGCTTTCGGTTCGCGAAACCGTAATGAAGCTGCTCGATGTACTGCTCTACGTCAGTATTTATTTCATAGGTATGACTAGCGTCGTCACAGCGAGTGATGCCAGATTAAGCATTCCTCTTTTAATTTGGCTACTTTGCTATGGCTCCAGCCTTTATTACTTCATCCCTAAACTTCGTGATATTTCTACTCGTCAGGCAGATGCGCGCTCCAGCATGGTCGGAGCTGTGGTAGACAGCTACACCAACATTGAAACAGTGAAACTCTTCTCTCATAGCCAGCGTGAAGCAGAGTATGCAAAACGAACAATGGGCGACTTCCTTGAAACCGTTCACCCTCAAATGCGCTTGGTCACCCGGCTCAATGTGACAGTATGGGTATTGAATTCCCTCCTGTTATTCTCGATCTCATCTCTTTCAATCTGGCTTTGGATAAACGAAACCATTTCGACTGGAGCCATAGCTGTTGCGATTGCGCTAGCACTCAGGCTCAATGGCATGTCCCAATGGATTATGTGGGAAGTGTCCAGCCTGTTCGAGAATATCGGTTCAGTACAAGACGGTATCAGCACACTTTCAAAAGAACGAGCCGTGCTTGACTCAGACAATGCCAAAGCGCTTGAACTAAGCGATGGTAATATTGATTTTCAGAGGATTTCGTTTGAATACGAATCTGGCCGTCCGGTTATCAGCGAGCTTGATTTGCATATAAAAGCTGGCGAAAAAATTGGTCTGGTTGGCCGCTCAGGTGCTGGAAAGTCAACTCTGGTAAACCTCTTACTTAGATTCTACGACCTTTCTTCGGGCAACATCAGAATTGACGGGCAAGCTATTGCTGACATTAAACAAGAGAGCCTGCGCGAGCATATCGGCATGGTGACCCAAGATACTTCCCTGCTTCACCGCTCTGTGCGCGATAACATCCTTTATGGAAATCCCGAAGCCTCTGACGATGATCTGATCCGTGCAGCCAAACAAGCCCATGCTCACGAATTCATTCAAGAACTAAGTGACCTGGACGGACGACAGGGCTATGACGCTCATGTAGGCGAGCGTGGCGTGAAGCTTTCTGGCGGTCAGCGTCAGCGTATTGCGATTGCCCGAGTCTTATTGAAGAACGCCCCAATACTTGTTCTGGATGAAGCCACGTCTGCTTTGGATTCGGAAGTCGAAGCTGCGATTCAACAAAGTTTATATACCTTAATGGAAGGCAAGACAGTCATTGCGATCGCTCATCGCTTATCTACCATCGCCGCACTAGACAGACTGATCGTATTAGACGAAGGCAAGATTGCCGAGCAAGGCAGCCACACAGAGCTACTTGCCCAAAACGGTATTTATGCGCAACTTTGGGCTCGACAGTCGGGTGGTTTTATCGGAGATTAAAACTTTGGGGTCAGAGTAAAAACTATTATTTTTACTCTGACCCCAAATCTTGCCTTAACCAAACACCACTGTTTTATTTTCGTGGATAATAACCCTCTCTTCCAGGTGCAAACGCAAACCTCGTGCTAATACATTCTTCTCGGCATCTTTACCTAAGCGAACCATATCTTCTATCGTATTACTGTGACTAATACGAATCACATCCTGGTCGATAATAGGCCCTTCGTCCAAATCTTGAGTGACATAGTGACAGGTTGCACCAATCAATTTCACGCCTCTGTCATAAGCTTGATGGTAAGGCTTTGCCCCAGCAAATGAAGGTAAGAAGCTATGATGAATATTGATCACGCGTCCTGCATATGTCTCACACAGGTCAGCAGGTAAAATCTGCATATAGCGAGCAAGTACCACCAAGTCGGTCTGGTATTCATCCACCAAGCTACTAACCTGGTCGAAAGCAGCTTGTTTGTTTTGTGGGTCTACCGGCACATGGTGATAAGGAATATCGTGCCATTCAACCATACGGCGTAAATCATCGTGATTGGATATCACTGCCACAATTTCCGCATCCAGCTCATTGCTGTGCCAGCGATGTAGTAGATCCGCTAAACAATGGGATTCCTTTGAAGCCATCAACACGACGCGTTTCTTAGTATTAGAATCGCTAATACTCCATGACATGGAAAACTCTTTGGCAATGGGTTCAAACACTGTTTTGAAGTTTTCCAGATCAAAAGGAATCGAACTCGCCTTGATCTCATTGCGCATAAAAAACCAGCCGTTCTTCTGGTCGGCATGGTAACTCGCTTCAGTGATCCAACCATTATAAGTTGCCAGAAAGTTACTGACTTTTGCGACTATACCAGTACGGTCAGGGCAAGAAACGACAAGACGATAGGTTTGTTCCATAATATTTTACTGCTTCCACAATCGTTTAAGGACTAATTTGTATTCAGACATAGGCGCTCAAAATAAAAAAGAGAGCCACGAAGACTCTCTTTATTATAGATAGGTCTGAGATAATTCAAGCTTATCTCTTATTCAGACTTTGCCGCAATGATCTTCGCCTGCCATTCTTTTGGCGCAGTCTGGTGAACTGAAATACCCTGACTATCAACGGCAACTGATACTGGCATGTCAACCACATCAAATTCATAAATAGCTTCCATACCTAGTTCAGGGAAGGCAACCACTTCAGCATTCTTGATTGCTTTTGACACCAAGTAAGCCGCGCCACCCACTGCCATCAAGTATACTGATCCGTATTCTTTAATCGCATCAATCGCCACCTGGCCACGCTCGGCTTTACCGATCATGCCCATCAGGCCAGTTTCTTTAAGAATGGTATGTGTAAATTTATCCATACGTGTTGCCGTAGTCGGGCCAGCAGGGCCAACAACTTCCTCACGAACCGGATCAACAGGCCCAACGTAGTATATAAAGCGGCCTTTCAAATCTACTGGCAGCTCTTCACCATTGGCTAGCATCTCAGTCATTTTCTTATGAGCTGCATCGCGGCCAGTCAGCATTTTACCTGAAAGCAAAACCGTATCGCCCGGCTTAAGGTCGGCGACGTCTTCTTTAGTCACGTTATTCAAATCAATGCGCTTAGCACTGTCGCCAGCTTCCCAAGTAATCTCAGGCCAGTCTTCAAGACTTGGAGGTGTTTGCAATGCCGGGCCGGAGCCATCTAACACAAAGTGAGCATGACGTGTGGCAGCACAGTTTGGAATCATTACGACAGGCAATGATGCAGCATGCGTTGGATAGTCGTTAATTTTTACGTCCATAACCGTTGTTAAGCCACCAAGGCCTTGAGCACCGATACCCAGGTCGTTGACCTTATCCATAATCTCTAAACGTAACTCTTCAACACGATTTTGAGGGCCACGCTTACGAAGCTCATGAATATCAATCGGCTCCATCAAAGCTTCTTTCGCCATCACGGCAGCTTTTTCAGCTGTACCACCGATGCCTATACCCAACATGCCTGGCGGGCACCAGCCAGCGCCCATCGTAGGAACCGTTTTCAGAACCCAGTCAACAATACTGTCACTAGGGTTCAACATCGCCATTTTTGACTTATTCTCGGAACCACCGCCTTTTGCAGCAACTTGGACGTCGACAGTGTTGCCTTCGACAATCTCATAGTGGATCACAGCAGGTGTATTGTCTTTAGTATTCTTACGAGCGCCGGCAGGGTCATCTAGGATTGAAGCACGTAAGACGTTATCTGGATGAGTGTAAGCACGACGTACACCTTCATTTATCATATCAGTCAGGCTTAATTCAGCATCCCACTGCACATCCATACCGACTTTAACGAATACAGTCACGATACCGGTATCCTGACAAATTGGTCGCTTACCTTCTGCACACATACGTGAATTGATGAGTATTTGTGCCATTGCATCTTTAGCAGCTTGGGAGTCTTCTTTTAAATACGCTTCATGGACGGCATCAATAAAGTCTTTTGGGTGATAGTAGGAGATAAACTGCAGGGCATCTGCAACGCTATCAATTAAATCTGCTTGACGAATTGTGGTCATAGTCACTCTCTAACGTTTTTCTTTAATTAATAAACTGCTGAGGCTCTTAAGCTTTTGGCCAGGCCCATGTTGTGTTTATCAATTAATACATGGCTGATCACCCACTCATCTTCTGAGCGATCAATTATTGGGGTACTGAATTGTACTCTGATTGAAGATGAGTTTGTAGTCACACCTACAAAGCTTAAACGACGGTTAAATTCGTTACAGCTACTAAGCAAGTGCATCTAATTCTTTGCGCTAAAAAATTAGACAAATTGCTTTTTCGTGTCTACGTTTAATCTAGGTCAAAATTTTTAGGCCTGGTGGTGTGTGTTGCTGAATTTAAACAGATAAAACCAAGCAAGCATCCACCATCTAGCCACTACTTATTTGAGACAACGTTTAGGAAAGGTCTTATCCATGTATAAAAAAACCTTATTAAGTGTCGCGATTGCGTCAGCATTATCATTAACAGGCTGTCTGGACACTACTGATCCAGAAAACAACCCGAAAGAAAGAGATAACGAAAACTCACAGACGACCCCTCCGTCATCTGAGCAACAGGCGAATATTGAGCAGAACGAAAATAACCTCTACCCAGTATTTAACCCTGCTACCGGAGAGTTTCCTAAGCCAAATGACCTTTTACTACAAACAACGGATCCCGACGGTTCCTATGCTATCCCTGGTCTAGCCGAGAAAATTGCTGCAGGCACAGAAACACCACCTGAAGTCGCACTTGAGTATCTTAGTGGCGCATCCTTAACAGCCCCAATCGATATCGAAATTGGCCAAGGCATAGCAGGGTCCGACATAACAGATACGATAAACACAGATACGGTTATCGCAGAAAGCTTTATTAATGTTGGAGGCGCTCCTGTTCCTAACCCTGCCCAAAGCGTATTTCTGTTAGAACTAGAATATGCTGGTGGCGACCCTCTTAAAGGACTAGTCAACGAAGAATCCCCTACAGTTACTGACGCCATTACAGCAGCACAAGCCAGTGGTGGAGATTTATCGGCAGCAGGAGAACTTCTAGGAATAGCGGCTTCACCTAAGTATAGCGCTGAAGTCATTACCCGAGACAAAGTCGTTGGCGGCGAACGAGTAGAAACAAGTTACATACGAATCCAACCTTTAGAGCCTTTAAACCCTAACAAGCGCTACATTGTTGCACTGACCGATGAAATCAAAGATACCGAAGGAAAGTCTTTGATCAAACACCCTGGTATAGCCAACTATGCTGCCCTCGCTGATGAAAATCGAGAACCCGCCAACCCTCTCCTTGACGATGTGCAAGCTCAAATTGATTTCTGGGAAAAGGTTACCGCGAGCTATTTAGGCAACCTAACCAATGCGGCACGCCCAGATGATCAGCAATTAACTGAAGACAACATTGTTTTTACAAGTGGCTTTACCACTTCTAATGACACAAAAGTTGTCGACTATATGGTAGACCCTACCGAGTGGGCAACGAATACGGTTAAGACTCTTGTGACAACTGGCGCAGCAAAAGCGGCAGTTGATGCCGGCGCAGAAGATTATGCAACCATTAAAGGCGCTGTTGATACAGCAATCAGCAACTGGACCGCAGAGAGCTTCAATCCAGCTTTAGCAGGGTGTGATACCTATCCTGCTGGCGATGCACGCTTTGCATGCGCCGGTACCGGTATGATCACTGCAGCAAAAGCAGGTGGAATGTCTTTTCCTGAGCCCGCAGCCGATGATAGCGTAGCTTTCGACACACCGCGAGACCTAAGAACAGTATCAGCATTTATTACCGATGCAATCGCTCCAGTAGGTGCCGTAAACATTTCTGAAGGCTCCTTGACGATTCCTTACTATTCAGGTGTACCTGATACACGAGGCGTAAGCGATGGAACCGAAGCGAGACTTGTAGGCGAATGGTGGAAAGCAGATTCAACCTTAGCCACTCAAATAAATACTGCTTTTAACCTAGAGGCACTTGGCGCAGCTCTGCCACAAGCGACGACATCAAATGTTGTGAATCATTTGTTTCCGTTCCCAGCAAAGAACTCTACAGAAGAAATACCGGTATTAGCAATCTTCCCGGCAGATGACTCGAATATGCCGGCAGATGGTTATAAAACTGTTATTTACCAGCATGGTATTACAACTGATCGAAGTGTTGCCCTAGCACTCGGTAGCGCCATTGTTGCGAACAGCGGTGGAACCGTTGCGGTACTCGCGATTGATCAACCACTTCATGGTATTGATGCGATTTCTGAAGAAGGCCGCCTGGCATACGCAGCACAATTCCTTGCTGGTGGTCAGCTAGCTGGTTTCCCAGAGTCATTAGCTCCTGGCGATACCAATAATCAAGCTTTAGTTGATGGCACTCTTGCCACCACATTCGTGACAACATCATTAGACTCAGCGACAGTTATTGATGCGAGTGACGGTATTAGCGCCGCTGAAGCTGACCTGATTACTGAAACTTTTGCGGGAACCATCGCTGAAACAGTTGTAACCGGACAATTGCACGGCTCACTGATTGATATCACCGACGGAATCGACGGGACCGAAGCTGGCTATATTTCTGCTGCACTAAGCGGAGATCTTACCTACAATGTCGTAGCTGCTCAGTTAAACGGTACATTAATCGATATCACCGATGGCATTGACGGCACTGAAGATGCAACCATCAATGGCACAATCACGGCCGCATTAGGCGATGCAAGCGGAAATCCAACGCTTGATGCGACTGTTCAAAACCTTACAGCCCTAGAAGCAGCAGCTTCAAGCCTCCAAAGCTTACAGCTTGCGGCACAAGGTCTTGGCTTAATGCAGAATACTATTGAAAACGGTGCTAGCCAGATCCCTGGTCTAGGACAAGGTTCTGCCGATGAGCGTCACTTTGGCTTTGGCGGCGGTGTTACCAACGTTGTACCGATGGATTTCGCTGACGGCACCGTGGGCAGCTCCTCATCAGACCCTATCGATTGCTCCAACACGGGTTCTGGTGCATTCACGATTAACCCACTTAGCTTCCTAACTAGCCGTGATAACTTTAGACAGCACATGTCTGACTTAATGACTCTGCGTCTGTCTATTCCAACCATGGATATCGATGGAATAGATGATAACGGGCCAGAAGGTGATGGCTTTGACTTAAACGGAGACGATGTTCACTTTATTGCTCACTCTTTAGGTACCTTTAACGGCATTCCATTTGTCGAAATCGCGAACCAAACCAGTAGAACTGAAGATAACATTGTGTCTGCAAACTTTTTAACGCCAGGTGGCAACATTGCACGACTAGCAGAGAATTCCCCAGTATTTGCGCCGGGTATACTGCTAGCATTGCAATCTGCTGCTGGTTTGCAAAGAGGCGATGCAGACCTTGAGACCTTCCTTAACGTTCTTCAAGCGTCATTTGACTCTTTTGATCCAATTAACTTTGTAGGCAACTTGAGTAGCACCACTTCTACAACCAAAGCCTTATTTAGCGAAGTGGTTGGCGATGTATTTATTCCAAATAATGCATCTCCCGCTGTCGACGTTGTACAACCAGCGAATATCGGCTGCAACGCAAACCCATACGCCGGCATCTCGCTTGGTGAAGGTACAGCGGCTCCTCTAGCAGGGACAAGTCCACTGCAAACTGCTTCCGGTGCTGTAAGCATTGGAGACTCAACTGATGAAGCAAGCATTAACTTCATTCGTTTTGAGAGTGACAGTGGTGCTCTACACACGACCCCTGCAGCGGCAGCTTCCTCTGCTGAGGCACCTGCTTTTGCAGAGTTTGTTACACAAGCAGCATCTTTCGTATTAAATGACGGTGAAGAAATCACTGTTGGGGATAGTGACCTGATAGTCGACGCCGAATAAAATGTAAGGAAACTAAAAGCCTCCGGCCTAACACCCGGAGGTTTTTTTTGCCCTTAAACCTCATCACTAATTGAGCTAGCTCAACCCCCTCTTCCCAAACTCAAGTCATACTAAGCACGTCCAAACTCAATACCAGCCCGACTTCAAAGCCAAAAAGCCGGGAGTGCGCATTTGGAAATTGCTGACGTCTTACTCGACATCCTTATCATTCTTGTTGTCGCCAGGGTGCTTGGCGATATTTCTCGCTATTTTGGCGCACCGAGTGTTATTGGCGAACTCTGCGCTGGCATTTTGATTGGCCCGAGCTTATTCGCATGGGTAGAGGTCAACGAGATTATATTTTTCTGGGCGAAATTGGCGTCATTCTATTGCTGTTTGACATAGGATTGGAGACTGACCTAGGGAAGCTTGTATCCTCAGGCAAAAGTCTACTGTCGTGGCGCTAGGAGGCTTTATCGCGCCCTTTCTTGGTGGCTTTGCGGCAAGTTACTGGTACTTTGAACTATCACTACTTGTATCACTGTTTATCGGCGGAACCTTAACCGCCACCAGCATTGGCATCACCATTCGAACACTTTCAGATCTTAACCGACACCAAAGCGACGAAGGACAGGTAACATTGGGCGCCGCCGTACTCGATGATATTCTCGGCGTAATACTTCTTGCCCTACTCTATGACTTCTCAGTCAACGGCAATATCGACCTTATGAGCGCCGGTAGAGTTTTCTTATTTGTCGCGATATTTTTCTGCTTGGCTCCAATTCTCGCCAAGCTGTTTTCTCGAATTATCCAAATATTAGATAAAAGAATTAACGACCCAGGATTAATTCCAACCACTATTGTCGCATTAGTATTGTTCTTTGCCTGGCTCGCTCATTTATTTGGAGCCCCGGAATTACTCGGAGGCTTTGCCGCCGGACTAGCTTTATCGCGCCGCTTCTTTTTACCTTTCGGCATAGCGCTACATAGTTCACCCAAGTTCTCTCACAAAGTGGAAGTACAGATAAAACCCATCGTTCAACTATTCACACCAATATTCTTTGTATCCGTCGGTCTTTCGATGGATCTACGCTCGGTCGATTGGTCTTCATCATTCTTGTGGGAGTTTTCTTTAATATTACTTGTCTTGGCTATATGCACAAAGTTCGCCGGAGCCCTACTTATTAGCGAACCTCTAGCCAAACGTATCGTCATAGGAATGAGCATGGTGCCACGTGGCGAGGTTGGCCTGATATTCGCAGGCCTAGGTGCTTCTGCAAATATTTTTACAAATGAGGTCTATACAGCCTTAATCATGGTCATCGCCTACACTACCGTGCTATCACCTTTTTGGATAAAGCTCTATTACAAAAAATATGGACATTTATTGGGGGATATTGAAAAAACCAAAGGTAATACCGACTACGGCGCTACTTTCTTATAAATCCATCCAGAGCGCGCCAAACATTGATTACGTCTTAGGATAAGCCTGGTTAATTTCTTTAGTGGCTGCTCAAGCCCTTCTGTATAAGCAAAGGCATGTCGCTTAAGCTCCCCATTCTCCGATTGGGTAGTGATAGTATTGTTATATAAAGCGCTAAAAGCACCATTATCACCCGCACCTTTCGACATTACGAGTTCAAGTAAAAAAGCATGATAATCCTGATTGACTCGCTCAAGCACGGATATATTGGAAACAGTTTGTTCACCTAGCCCTAAAGAAATCCCACCCATTACAGATTCAGTACAACGATCGAACTCTTGACTTAGCGGCACCTGCTGATTGCTCTTTATTCCAAAATCTGAGTGTTCAAAAAATACATACGACTCCCTAGACTCTATCGAGCTAAGGTAGTCATCCATGAACGGACTACTTGAGCAGGCTAAAAGAGAGAGTGACATTAAAAGCAGAAGAATAATTCTAGAAATATGCACTGTGATCTCCTAAGCACTTAAATTAAGATATAACACAACCTAAAGCAGTTTGTTCTATTAAGTAAATAAAACCCTACCTGGCGGCCGTATTTGGAGAATAAAGGCTGAATATTTGTTTTAACTTGGGAAAACTTGTTAAGTTAGATCGACTTTTGATAACTAAGAAAGGATTGGTACCAGTGGGCGGACTCGAACCGCCACGTCCCGAAGGACAAGGGATTTTGAATCCCTCATGTCTACCAATTTCATCACACTGGCCCAGATGCGGCGCATTATACGCCATACAGAAAAATGATCAACCGCTATCAATGATTTTATTTATATTTACTCATGTAATTAGCAACTTACCTAAGAATAAAGCCGCAAGGAGAAACTAGCTAATTATCTTCAACTAACAATTTTAGCTCCAGAGTACCTATTTCCATATGCTCAATAGAAATAAGCTCTTCGTCACTTTCAATACTGGATGTTTGCCCAAGAATATCTCTGGTAGTGTTAACCAATAGAAATCGTTCACCACCATCCTTAGTAGAGTCAAGCTGAAAAAAGCCCTCTAAATAACCATGAGCGAGCCAAGTTTCAGAATGATACTTTAATAAGGGGCCCGTAAATATACGCAGTGGCTGCTTATCGCTATCCAAAGTAACTAACTGAGGAAAGAATACACCATTATCAATGCCAAAACGTTTATGACGCCGTACAAAGCTTCTTATGCTTAAAGCTTGCTTTTCTTTGGTTTGCGGTAAGCTCAACAACAAAAAACGACTATCGCCACCTGAAAACCGATAAGGTAGCTGATCTTCGTTCATTTCATAGTAGTGAGCTTTACCTAATTCAAGTTCGATAAAGTCAACATTTGGTAGTGTTTGGCAGCAAGTACTTGAGAAACCATCAAAGTAGTCATCAGAAGTAAAGTTTTTAGCAAACAAAGCCGCGGCAAAAGGGTCAGCGCTTTCAGGAAGGTCGGCACTGGCTGCGGACTTCTCCAAAACACTTGCTTCCGTAAATTCGATTTTTTTCTCTCTTTCTTTTTCGAGAGCAGCCTGGACAGCATCAGCGTCATAATCAATATTGCGAACCGTTCCATCAGCATCGACTACTGTATAGTAGCGAGAACCTTCACTACTCGGTCGCCCACCGTCGATTAATAGCTTATCACCATCCACAAATTCCTCAGAGTTAACGCGCGTTGCATCGAAATCGTTAAGTGGTGGCGCCCTACGAATAGCGCCAAGAACCTTAGAGCGCTCTAATCTTTCGGTTTCAATATATTCTTTTTCAAAAGGACTTAAGGAATCACCAACATCACCAAGATATTCATTGTCGGTTACGTTCTGGGATTTTGGACTAACAGGTGGTTCAGGAGGCAGCTCTAACTTTGCTTGCTGCTGAGGCTCTTCAGGTTCTGGCTGTGAGTCGATGACAGGCACATCGGCTTGCTGAGCATCATCTACCTTCTTTGCGGAATATCCACCAAAGCTATCTTGTTCAACACTATAGCGTTCAGCAAGAGCTTCCAAAGAAAAGACACACAAAGCTACAAGCAATACTACAGTCGATCTCGAATAGTTCAGCTTCATATAGACCTAGAATTTTCGGTTAAAAGAAATACCCATTCCAAATACTCGAGATGTAAACTTCACATTCAAGCCCGCATAGGGGTTATAAATTACGTTAGTCAAATTCGTACAGTTCAAATTACAACTTGTATTAGAAGGAATGTAATCATCAGACTGCATATAGAATATGCTTGCACTGATATCGGTTCGTTTATCCCACTTGTAGCCAAACCCGGTACCCCACATTTTCATATCACCAACGGGAAGCGGACCAAAAACATCACGCTCGGCTGGTGAAGTTCGTAACTCTAACCCAAACCTGACATCCAGACGAGAATTAACATGCTTAGTTAAACCGAAACCAAAGTGCCAGGTATCACGTAAGCCAATAGGCAAAGTCAGAGAACGACCTGTGACCAACCCCGACAATAGTCGAGCTGTTGTTAGCATTTCCAGAGTTCTATCAAAGTAAAAAGTCCATTCTTCCCACTGACTCCAATCAGTCCATGTCGCATCCACATTGAGGGTATAATCAGGAGTAAGGCGAACTCTCATACCCGTCTTAAACATCTGAGGGATTTTCAAGTCGAGGTTCACATTCCCGGATTCATAGGGAACACCTCTTGGGAGGCCCAGTATTGCAGCGGTAATCGCACCAATGATTGACGCGTTAAAACCGTTCCAGAAAGCTGTCCACTCATCGGTATAGTCCATGAAGAACGTACCTTTAAGCTCCATATCTGCTTCGCTGTAATAGGTTGCTCCCCACGAGAACCAATCTGTCGGCTCCCACAACACACCAAGATTATATGTTGGCGACAAGGTTTGCTGCATATCCATATCGATACGCCCGATATCGTCCCATGGCCCAATATTTCCTTGGCACATAGATAAGAAAGGCTGCAGAGGGTCTCGACGCTGACCGATAGGCTTATCGAACTCACAAGCAAATGCATCCTGAAGTATTTCAACAACCGCAATCAACAAGTTAGGTGCACGGTTATGCTGCGCTATATAGAATCCTTGATGACTAAACTGAATGCCCATGCCAACAGACCATTCATCATTAATCTCGTACCCAACAGCCGGAGAAAAGTAAGTAAAACGCTGAATTGCTGCTTCTTTACCCAAAAATCGACCAGGGTCTTCCAGCTCTTTGTACAAAGCTAAAGCGGAGTGGATATAATTTTTATTTGCAAAAGTAAACTTTGAACCAGGAGGGTTTACCGAAAAGCCAATCTGCGGAGGTAGTATCGTTGGGCCATTCCACACCCATTGCTGCAAACCAAAGCCAGGTAGATATAAAGAAAGCCTGTTAGTATGGCTCTTACCTCGACCATCGCCTCCTACTACAGGGTCTCTCGGTACGGTAGGGTCATAGGTATTAAAGCCTGTACCATCTAAACCAAACAACTGATAGTCATCAGGGGCAGTAAATACGGCATCAAGATCCAAACCAATTAATAACTGATCAACCTCAAAGTGACGCTCTTTGAGTCGGGTAAGCTGAGCGGGGTTATGGTAAACCGCTGAAACACCAGGATTTACGTCAGCCTGCATCGCATTACCCAAGGAAAGAGCCTTAGTATCAATCGTAATGCCGTTCGCTAGCTGAGCTACAACTTGGGGAGGGAAAGCAAACGTAGCAATCAATACGACCACCAGCAGTTTCTTTACTTTCCAATGCAATGATTTCACCAATTAATTCCTTTTCCCATTACTATTCTAAAGATTAAACAAGTGCGCTCGAGAGCAAAGCAGTCATCACCTTACTCCTGACACATGATTACCAGTTGAAAGCACCTATATTAATTGGATAAGAGATCCCCATACTTAAGTCAGACGCATCTTCAGTAAGCCCAAAGCCAAAGCTAACGTTTGTAATCGTCTTAGGGTCAACACGAATACCCAGTGAGAAGTTCATCGAACCACTCACCGAGTCAGGCGAAACTGCCGTCCCCGAACCAACGAAAGTTAATTTAGTTTCAGTACTATAACCAACCTGGGTCGATATACTTAAAGAGGTGTCATAAGAAAGAGAGTAAGAAAAGCCCCCTGAGAAAGAATAGCTCTGCCCTTGGTGAACAGTCTTGAGGAGATTCCCGCCTCGAGGTTGGTTCAAACCACTTTGCTCAAAGGAGTAGCTGGAACTCAGCGAGCCAAACAATACAACTGGGTCCAATACCTTCGATACACTTAAACCCGTTGAAACAGAGTAAGTACCACTACCCGTAGACAAGCGCTCATTAGGGTTAATTTCATAAGGACTGACACCTGTTTTAGTACTTAAGGTAGTACTTAGGGTGACTGTCGCCTTACCTGGTACATAAGCAAAAGGCTGCCAACGCAAACCGAAACTCACATCCCCCCACTCCGTTGCAGATAGTGAGTTCTGAGTATCGTAGCGTGAAGATAAAGGTATCCGGGCATTTAGAGTAAGGTTATTCAGAACTCCGTAGTCAAAGCTAAAGGAGTTTGTAAAGGAATGTGTTCCAGAGGGGTTTACGTCCAGATTTCTAACCACGCCATTCTGAACATCCAAGGCAATTCTCGAATCAGAGATATAAGAGTAATCCAGAGAATAGCTTAAAGACTTTCCACCCGCTTTGAGCAAGGAATAGTTTTTCTCAGCCGCCTGGAAAACCTCTTCCAATTGCTTGGTAGAGTCCTCATCATCTGACTGTCTGGCTAAGGCATCTCGCGCCTTATCAACATTACTTTCTTCAGCACTAATATCCGAAACAAACAGCACGGTTGATGCCAGTAGCACGCATCTAATGACCCAAGAGTTCATTACCTATTCCTTCTATCTTTATAGTTTGTGTCAGTGACTCTTACACGCAGTAACAACTAACCACTTTCCTAATACGAGCAATGCTGCTCACATTTCTTACACGACATATACTTATTCAAAAACTAGTTTCGACGATAATGTAAAAACTTCGTACCATTATCGAAAGTAGTATTCCCAAACTCATCTGTCTGGTTTTTACGGCGCTCTATCTCGTTATTCAATAAATACCGCAAATTATCTTTGTAGTCCGGAGTATAATCAAAAGCCTGCAAAGACAATGTCTGATCATCAATAAAGCGTAAGTCTTCTTCTCTTAACTCAAGCCCATCAATTGGTTTTGTATTCCCTGGAAAGATAACGAACAATACATTTTGATCCCACTTTTCTTTAAAGCGTTCGAGAGTAAAGGTTATATTTCCTTTGGAAGGGTCAGCAATAAAAACACGCCCATCCTTGATTGTCTTAACAACCACGAAATGCTTAAAGCCTGCGTAATGTATTGGCACGATAGCTGGATGATCCAGCTCAATCAAATCCTTTAACTCAGCCTTGAAGCCCCCAGCCGGAAAGCCCAGCGCGGTTACCAAACGCTTCATATCCAGCATTGAAAAGCCTCGACGCTCAACGATTCGCTCATTTTCACCGTAGTGAAGCAAACCTTCCATCACCTGGCGTTCTTGAAAGTTGCGCCCAAGATAATGCTGCAATACAGTCGTTAATGCTGCAGATCCACAGCTATAGTCATACGCCTGCCTAACAATATTACGGTATAAAACGCTAGATAAAGGTTCGACAACAGCTCTTTCTCGAACAAACGATTCACCCTCATTTAGGGCGACAGTATAATGCACGATCCCATTCGGCTGAGGTTCGATATCTTTAAATTGATGCACCAGATTCAAAAGAAGTATTGATGCTGTTGTTACAAGAACCATATTTCCATTTGCCTTAGGTTTCCGTTAAGTTTTTCCGCTTTCTATGCCGAAAAAATTATTACGTAAAGATACATTAATTACTTGAAAGGGAAAGATAACCAGTGCTCAAAATATGCTGAGACTAACCGGAACACCAATGATAATGCTCATTCTCTTAGAAAGGCCTTAATTGCGCCCAACATTGTTTCACCGATGCCAGACAGAAAAAAAGAGGCTTCACGCCTCTTTTAGATTTAGAATTTTTCTATCTCGGCGGCACTGACCGCCATTTCCTGGTAATTCCGATAATCAACTGCTCCGATGCTGGAGCCAAGCATATTGGATATTGAGAACAGCTCCATGGACGTCGCACTTTCAGCACTACCCTGGTGAACCTCATTAAGTACGATCACCGCGTAATCTCCACCCATAATTTCGAACCCAACAATATTATCTGCAAACTGTTCTTGCTTAGCTAAGGTAAACAGCTTGGTAACAACTTCACGGTTCAACATCACATCATCCCGTCGAACACCGTTATGCTGCTTCCAATTCACGCCCATTTCTTGAGCGACAGCAACAGCATCCTCACCCGCTGCGATTCTTGAACGATAAGCCTCTCCAACCGATGCCGCAAACTCTGCTGACTTACTTACTTTAATTTCGTCACGCACCCGCTCTTTTACAGATTCAAGCGGCAAAATGCTAGGCTCATGCAAAGCATCAACTCTAAACACAACAGAGCGACCTTCCGCAAATTCAATCAACTCACTGTTATTTTGCTCAGTAACCAGCTCATCCGAAAACAGCACCTTTTGTACTCTCGGGCTTGCGAAAATTTCATTCACAGTATCGCTAGAAACCCCAGCCAACTGCCTCACTTCAAGAGACAGCTCATCAGCTGCCTCTGCCAGATCAGGAGAAGAGTAAGTAATATCTGCAACATTTTCGGCCAGCTCCGCATATAACTGGTCAGCTTCTTCCTTACGATAACGCTCTTCAAGACCAGCACGCATTTCTTCAAATGCCGGAATTTCATTTGTTTCAATCGACTCAAGCTTAATCAAGTGATAACCAAATTCGGTCTTAACCGGAGCGGATACTTCTCCAGCGGCAAGCGCAAACAAAGCGTTCTCAAAATCCGCAACATACACGCCTTTACCAGAACGACCCAAATCACCTCCAGCAGACGCAGAACCTTCATCTTCTGACAACTCTTTAGCCAATGAATCGAACGCTTCACCTGCTAACAACCTAGCTTCTACTGCTTTGATTTTATCCAGTGCCTGCACTTCAGTCGTATCGTCATCAATTTTAATCAATATATGAGCAGCCGTTCGTTCTTCTTCACCTACGAATTCTGCTTTCTCAGTTTCGTACATTACCATGATTCGCTCTTCATCCACCTCAATTGATTCGGCAAGAGACGCGCGATCAATCGTTAAATAAGAGACATCAACATTACGCGCTTTCTTATACGCATCTTTATGCTCTTCATAATAAGTCGCGACATCTTCGTCACTTACCGCGATTGACTCTATATAATCACTTTTGAAAACTGTAGCCAGACCAAAGTCTCTTGTTTGACGATCCAATGCAACAATCTCATCTCTCTCGTTACCGACAACAAATGCTGAAGCGATCAAGCCTGAACGCGCCTGGTCAATAACAAACTGGGATTTCAAGGACTCTTTATATGATTTCAAAGTTAACGCAGCATTACGCAAAATCATCTGCATTCGTTCATTGCTGAACTTTCCATCGACCTTGAATTGGTCAATATTACGAATGTAGTTTTCAACAGCCTCGTCTGAGATATATAAATCTTTACCTTCTGCGTCCAATACCAAGATCTTTTCGTTGATCAGGCCTTCTAAAACTGAAGACTTTAACAAAGACTCTTCGATAAGATCCGGGTCTGCCCTTTCTCCCATCTGCGCAAGAATCTGGCGACGCTTACCTTCAACTGCCCTTAGGAAGTTACGCTCAGTAATCCCTTCACCATTCACCGTCGCTACTTCAGGTTCACCACTCAAACCTCCGACAATAGACTCTGCACCAAAAAGAGCAAAAACCACCACAATGACGCCAACAATAATCTTTGCGACAGTGCCTTGTGAATTATTACGAATGTCTTGAAGCATACCTTGATTCCTGATTCCCGGTTATTTCTTACTATGTTTATTCTTAATCGCTTACCGCCGCCGGCTTAATTTTTCAGAGCAAAGTCCTAAACCGTCATAAGCTTGTAATTTTTCTAGCCGCCGGATTGTACCCTACAGATCCTGATTTTAAAACAAATGAAATCACAAACGACTCCCCTTACTCACTGCATTAGTGAAAAATCCATCGTGTTGCCCCACAGCATTAGATTCAGACGCAAAATCTCCACGCTAAGCTAAACTTGTATAGCTCACTTAAAAACCTACTCAAGAACTCTTTTATGACCGCTACACACACTAAGCCACTCGTTCGCTCTAGGCTATCCAAATTCAATTCACCTCTTCTTGGTGCTTTTTTTTATCCTCGTCCTACTAATTGTAGGTAAAGCTAGCGCACAAACAGAACCCAGGTTATCCGAGTCATTTAGCGAAGCATCTTCTATGATCAAAGAAGCCAAGCTAAGTCAGCAAAAGATTAACAAAACAATCGCATCAACTGAGGCCTTACTTCGCGAATATCAAAGCTTATCGAGAGCCCTGGAACAAACAAATATAAACTTATCACATCAACAACAGATACATTCTCGCCAACAAACAACGTTGATTGACTATGAAGGCCAGCTATCGCAAGTATCGCAAACAGAGAACAGTTTGATACCAATGCTCCTGGAAATGATTGACTGGATTGATACGCAAGTAAATAACGACCTAGCTTTCCACCAACATAAGAGACTGGCACGTATCGCGGCACTCAAAGAAAAAGCATTTAACCCGGAAATACCGATAAGCCACCTTTACCACTCAGTGCTTGAAGCCTTTCAGATTGAAAACGAGTTTGGCTACAGCATTGAGTCATATCAGCAGGAGATCATAATTGATAACAAAGAAGTGGAAGCACAGATACTTCGGGTTGGGCGTATCGGAATGTATTTCCTCAGTCTTGATCAGCAAAGCGCTGGCTATTGGAGCCAACAAAAGCAAAGCTGGCTTCTGGCGAGCCCCGCCCTTCTTGAAAATGTTGCGCAAGGTATTAAGGTAGCCAAGAAGCAGCTTCCACCTTCCCTTTTAACACTTACTGTTGAAGCGGACGGAAATTAATACTATGAAACACCTCCAAAGCGCATTCATTATTTTCTGCCTGCTGACAACTCCTTGTTTGGCTAACGCTAGCACCGAACCGAACGGTAATCCGCAAAACACATTAAATAAGCTGTACCAAAAGATACAACAAGAAAGAACTCAGCAGGCTCAATCAAACCAAGCCCGAGAACGATCTTTTCAGCAACAAAAGCAGCAACAAAAAGAAAAACTTGCGGCCCTTCAAAAGGAGCTTTCCAATAAAAGAAAGGAACTTAAAACCCTCAACCAGACTGTTAGAAAAACCGAACAAAGCATTGACGATGCAAAACATCAGTTAGCAGAACGAAGTCACGCGCTAAAAGACCTGTTCTCTGTGTGGAAGCAAGCTGTTAAAGATGGTCAGTCGAATATGGAGGCCTCCATTATTAGTCATGAGTCACCTGCAAAGCTTGAAACATTTCGCATGCTGGCAACTAAAACAGCACTCCCCGACTCAGATGACTTAAGAGCCCTTTTCGAGCTACTTCAATATGATATTCAGCAAAACCGCCAAAGCCACACCTACCAAGGTGAAGTAATTACAGTAGATGGCCAGCGAAAACAGACGGTTATCCAACGCATTGGTACGTTTACCACGACCAGCGAAGGTAATTTTCTTGTTCACAACCCGGCGAATAACACTCTAAATACGCTTCCAATACAACCAAATTCAAAATACCAAAGAGTCGTTGAGCAAGCCGAATACCAGGCTCTAAGTCCCAACACACCCCTTACAGCGGTAATCGACCCTTCGAACGGTTTGATACTTGAACAGCTGGCACTGATTCCCAGCTTGGAAGATCGCTTCCACCAAGGCGGATATATTGGCTACGCCATTGTCACATTAGGTTTACTAGGGCTCTTACTAAGCTTGTTTAGATGGTTAACAATCAGCTACTCTCAACGAGCAATCAAAAAACAAATGAGATCACCGTAAATTGCAGACGCTAGCAATCCTCTTGGCCGAATAATTCAGGCCTATCAGGCATGCAAAGGAAATGAGGAAAGCAGTTCAAGTGACGAGCAAAGTACTCAGCTAAAACATGATACGCTTGAAGTTCAGCTACAAGAGATCGTTATGTCCGAGATGCCTAAGCTGGATAAGGGCCTGGGGACAATCAAACTACTCGCTGCAGTCGCCCCTCTTCTGGGCTTACTCGGCACCGTTGTTGGCATGATCAATACCTTTCAAAGTATTACTTTAGTCGGAAACGCAGACCCAAAACTAATGGCTGGCGGGATATCACAAGCGCTAATGACTACAGTTCTTGGACTACTGGTAGCCGTGCCACTACTATTCTCTCACAATCTGTTAGCAGCAAAGTCGAAAAAGGTTCTTATGTTCCTTAGCCAGCAAAGCCTAGGCTTTATTGCAAAATATATGAGTGAACAAGGCTCAATAGAAGCTAACGCAGCTCAAGACACTCGCCCTTCCAAGGCAGACTGTTAAGATGACGCAAATTGGTTTCGACTTTTACTCAAGCATTGATCAATTAATCAAGCTCGGTGGTTTACCTGTCGCGGCCATACTGGCTCTGAGTGTATTAATCTTTATACTTTTTTTTGAACGCTTACTATTCCTAAGTCTCAGCTTTAAAAATACAATTTCAATGTTGGAGAAGTACTGGAGCGAAAGTGCTAGCTTGGCAAAGTCAGGACTAAATTCCTGGGACAAGCAAAGAGTTCAGGAAGCGCTGCTTTCTGAGGCAAGAGCAATGACACGCCACTCTTTTTGGCTCTTGAGAGCAGCGATTATTGCTTGTCCGTTAATCGGGCTAATGGGCACGGTAAGTGGAATGGTACTTGTTTTTGATCAAATATCGTTAAGCGGAACTGGAAACCCTCGTTTGATGGCCTCGGGAATATTTCAGGCAACCCTGCCTACCATGGCAGGCATGCTGATATCGATTATAGGGCTTATTATGCAATACATTCTGCGCCGCTTAAGTTTGCGCGCACAAGGTATACTCAAGCATCAATTCCCCCTATTAGAAGAAGGGGGCGTCAAGGCATGAGAACGCGCTTTCCTTTTTTCAACAATGAAGAAGAAGACGTAGAAATCAATATGACACCAATGTTGGATGTCGTATTCATTCTGCTAATTTTCTTTATTGTTACCACCAGTTTCATTCGCGAAGCGGGCGCTAACATTAACCGCCCTCAAGCCCAGACATCCAGCACACTGCCTCAACAGGCAATTATTGTAGCAATCACAGCTCAAAATAAAGTGTGGATCGATCAACGGCAAGTTGAACCACAAACCATCAGACGCAATATTGAGCGTTTATTGAGTGAGTCGCCAGAAAGCACTGTCATCCTCCAGGCCGATGAGCATGCACGGACCGGTTTATTGATACAGGCATTGGACCAGTGCAAACTTGCAGGCGCCAAGAACATCGCCGTTGCGACACGCAAAGAATCAAACAGTGGAATCTAGGTTTATGGATAACACCATTTGTCGACTGCCGCTAAGTCAAAGCCTTACACGTTGGGTACTCGCCGCCCTATTAGCCATAATCTGTGTATTAGCCATTAGCAAGCTTATGACGAGTCTGATTACTCCGCTTAGCGTCGAAGCTGCGATCTACAAATTTCTCAGCATTGACTTCATTCGGATTGAAGCAAACTCTTCAAGCGCGCCCGAGCAAGAAGAAGAGCTGCCACCACCCGAAGAAGCAGAACCTGAACCACCCAAACCCAAACTAATCGATCAAGCAGCGTTTAACCCCCGGCTTCCAAAGCTTTCGCTAGACTTGAGCCCTATCGATACACCTTCGGTGCCACTTTCATTAAGCCCACCTGAATTCCCGGCAAGTTCCCTTAAACCCATACAAAGTGCCGCCCCGAGTTTTGATGAGCAACTGTTTCCCTTGCTCACGCCAGACCCGCTCTACCCCAGAAGAGCAAAACGCGCAAGACTGGAAGGATGGGTTAATATTAGCTTCACTATAGGCTTGAATGGAAGCGTGAGTGATGTACAAGTCCTAAGCGCCGAACCAGAGGGCATTTTTGAAAACAACACCATACGTGCCGTCAAAAATTGGAAATTCAAACCTCAGCTTCTCGGGGGAAAGCCTAGCACTCGTCGGGTTGTTCAAACCATTAATTTTACTCTGGAAAAATAATGCTTTGGTTTATGTTTCGACACGCACATAGACGCCTTACTTTCCTGGTATTATCCGTGGCTTTGCTGAGCACCGGCGAAGCCTGTTCTGCTGACTATTCATTCAATGTACCGAGCGAGGTTTTGGAGTTACAGCCGAACAAGCATGCCCAAATCAATAGCCGAACCCAGCGAACACTTGCCCAAGCCTGGAGCGACTTTGAAAAGCAGCAAAGTGCCAAAGCACTTAGCACTCTAGAACGCGTTATTTCTGAAAATCAGCACAATCCCGTGGCTACATCTTATGCGCTCTATTCTGCCTCTCAGATCCTTGCTCAACTCGAACAATATGAACTGGCGATTGGCTTAATACAATTGCTTTTACGACTAGACTCTCTGAATGAGTCGTCCCAGGTTAAACAACATCTGCTGCTTGCCCAGCTGCAAATTCAAACAGGGCACTTTAGTGAAGCAAGCCAAGCGCTGCAAACACTCATATCATCCCAACAACCGAATCAGAGTATAGAACCAGAACAGCTAAGTGAGTGGTATTACTTACTGTCTTATTCACAGTTCCAGACTAAAGACTACTCAAACTGCTTTAACAGCGCCAAACATGCCTTAAAATTGGCTCACCCTAAGCAAGAAGCGCTTTATCAACTACAACTCAATAGCTTATTAGCGCTTAAAGATTACCCCGCGAGCAGACTTATCATCGAGAAGCTAATATCGCTCGAACCCACCAAAAAGGCTTATTGGCAACAATGGGTGCGTATAGCGATTCAATTAGGTGAGCATCAACAAGCCCTATCGGGCATGGAACTACTAAAAGAAACACAAGCCCTTAGTGCTACAGAAGTTTTACACTTATCACAATTACAGCTATCAGAAGGCCTACCTTTCCAGGCAGCTCTAATCCTCGAAGCCGCTCTAAGCGAGAAAACTGTCAAAGCCACAGCTGCGAATATTAAAAGGCTAGCCTATAGCTGGGAACAGGCAGGCCATAATGAGAAAGCCATAGATATACTAAGTTCTAGCTCCTTTATCACCAACTACCAGGACTCTGCTGACAACCTAGCAATTTTAAAACAGTTAAGCCGGCTCTTGGTTAAACAGGCCTTATGGAATGAAGTGATTCAAGTCATCCACGAGGTGAGTGGAGGTTCCTACATGCAATGGTTAGCTCTCGAGAAAGACTATAACAAAGACAAGGTTTTGATCGGTCTGGAGTTAGGTAGGTCTTTATTTTATTCTGACAAACTCAATATGGCTGAAACTTTGTTTACTGCGCTTGACGATCACTTGAGTAAGCTAAAACAAAGCAAGGCAAACCGCCACCAAGCCGACACTATCGATATTCACATCATCGAAAAACAATTAGCTCAGTGGACAAATTACCTTGCCAACATTAGCAAGCATTAGACGTTTAAAAGTCGATAATGCCTTGGACAGGCTCATCTATCGTAATCTGCATTAACTCTTCATTACTGAGATTTTTGTACTTATCTGCTAGCTTGGCAATGCTCTTAACCAGCCCTCGGCAATCTTTTCCTGCCGCCTCACACTTATCCATATAGCGCTTAACAGTTGGCTGAAATGCCTTGACCCATGCTTGCTGCTCAGGCTCACTAAACTTTATAATTTCAACACCCTGCTCGGCCAAGGTATTTTGTGCAGTTTGTGCAAATTCTTCAGTGCGCTGCACAACAGCCAAAGCCAATTTCTGCTGAAAGTCCGACAGTAACTGCTTGGTTGGTTTATTCAGCCGATCAAAGCTACGACGATTCATACAAGTCTCAATGGTCGTTGGTGCAATATTCAACTCTGTATAGTACTTGGCTTGCTCATAAATTTTAAAAGGAATAAAGCCCATA
>NZ_LWGG01000877.1:0-2663 GCF_001635365.1 Oleiphilus sp. HI0128
TGTATAATCTTCATTCTTAAATTTAATATATTTTTCATGTGCTTACGTGTCAGGTCAGCTTCGTAAAGCCTTTCCGCAACGCAGGGTTTACTGTATAGATGACGTATTATGAAGAAACAAGACATCAGTAGTAACAATAGATCGGGTGAGAGCCAGGTATCAGTGAAGCCAGAACCGGTGGATGAAAGCTGGGCGCTAGCTTTGCTTAATGAAGCACTCATCGAAGAGGCCGCAGAAACTACGATTGAAAGGGCTAAAACTACTGTTGGGAAAGCGGAACAAAACTGTGAGCTTTCAGATGACAGTGTTACCGAAAGTCTTAACGATAATGCTGAAGTGTTCTCGAAAGCGGTAGGCAGCAATGAATTGCCTGAACATTCGTCTTCAGAATCTCTGCAATTAATGTACAGACAACACAGCCTGTCTGCGGACTACGCTCATAGCAATGAGGTGCATAGAAGTGCTTCATTGTCTGCAATTCAAATGCAGCAGATTGTTTTTAATGAAGTTAAAAAATTTAATGCAGAATCAGAAAAGCTGGCAAACCGAAGTGGCAGAAATTGGCTGGCTCGCTTGATTGCAAAGTTTACCGGCAGGTCATGATTAGCTAATTACCTAGCTCGGTAAGGTCAACATAGAAAAGTCTTAAGTGTTAATTCTCTTCCAAGAAAGCCTGGATTCGTTTCTTACAATGCTTTGATAAACTTCCCGACAGATAAAGGGTAGGGTGTTCAGCGCTTTCTTCAAGAATTGAGTCAAGCAATTCGCTTTCATCATCATCTGATAAATTCACAATCCACATATTGATGCGGGTGTCGTCCTGAAGCTGTGCTTCGTTCATGCTGGAGTCAAAACAATGAATTTCTGCATCACAATATAGAGCGAGCTCTTTAGATAAGCTTTTAACATAGAGCTCTAATGATGCGTATACGCCGACGACTCTCTCGGTGCATTCTTCAACAAGTGGTGTAGGAATTGGTGCGTGCATTAATTCTTCGCTTAGCGCTTCTTCTTGGACGATCTCAGTTCTCTCTGTTTCCTCGCTTGCTGGTTCAAGGGCTTTCTCTGGTTCTAGAGTCCGAAGCTCTTCAAGTAATAGTTCAGCTTCGGCGCATATATCATCGAGAATCGAACCGTCCTCTAATAAAGGAGGCTTGCTTTCCTCAATGGAAGATAGCATTACATCTTCATTTTTTGCTTCTTCCGAAATATATACGCCAAAAGGGTTCAAAAGATCAGGTTTGGCGTGATTGTCGTCTTGAGATTGATGCGCTTCAGAGCCTAGAATTGGAATATGCAGGGCATCTTACTCACCAGTTGACCAGATATCTTCCGCATGAGCTGATGAGCCCGTTGGAATATTGACTTTCTTAAGGTCAGACTTGCTCTTAATGCTTTTACTGCCGAACATGTGAATATTCATGATAATGCCTGCAAACTTTAAAGTTAAACTATATTGGTTAATAGATGTTCATAACTAAAGCCTAGTCATTATTACGCAAAAGTAAGCTAAGGTTCTGCAAACAAATGTGAAATCTGGTTTTATGATGGAAGTAATGTGTCACATATTTGGATTATCTCGTGTTTTTGTATTGTGACTAGGTTCAAAATTCGAATAAACTGCGCTTCAGGCAGTATTGGAACTGCCGATAAAAGGGAATTGACAAGTTCATGCAGGGAATAGGGAGGTTCGCCGCAGTGTTTAAACGCCTAAAATTACATAAGAAACCAAAGCCAGATTTACGCTTTATTGACCCTGAAATATACCGGGCTCAGAGGCAAGCTCCCAAACGAAGCACTTCAATACCTTTCACTAGAAAAGGATATGACATAAAGCCGAACAATTTGTATTCGGATGTGTATTCAGGTTTATCGCAGTCAAGCGTCAAAACACACTCTACTAAAACATCTTTTTATCGGACTCGTGCAGGGAAACCTCTATCGGAACCTGAATCGTCGGATAGGCCTGTATACGTAAGTACTGAAAAGGATGAGGCTTTCTATCTGGAAGGTGTGAAAGCTTTGCCTCAAATGCTGGTAGAGGAAAGTCAAAAGCAGGAGCTCAAAGAGCATCCTCATATCGACTTATTTGATATGTTTGTTGCGCAGTCTGATAACGCGAGAGTAATCGTGGGTAATCAGCTCAGTATAGAAGACCGGTATCTTGGGCCAAACTATCTGTGTGAGCGTAGTCTAGGAATATTTTCTGACTCAAAAATGTATTCAGCTTTAATTAGAAAGGAGCTGAGTTCATACCGGGTAGATGTCCGCCACTTTAATCACCCTACTACCTTTGTTGAAAGTCGATATGAGTTCTATGACCGAATTTCTGCATGGATTCTGTTTTTGTCAGATGATTGTGATGAAGGCTTTATTGATCGTTTTCTGGACCGTTACTGTGATAAGCCAACTTTATTCCTGTGCCCCAAAATGAGCAGAAAGAATGCGACTGAGCGTGTGAAGGAATTTATTAATCAATATGGGCTTGAGGAAGAAGTCGATCTCTGCGACTCAGAGATTGAGTTAGTTTAGTGGTTTGTTCGAAAGTTATTTAAAACAAACTCTTCTATTGCTTCTTTAAGGTATAATGCTGCGAATTACTTTTTGGAGCCCAACCACCTCATGACTGAAGAAATTAACTACCAGAATAACCCTTTGCATGG
>NZ_LWGG01000878.1:0-5189 GCF_001635365.1 Oleiphilus sp. HI0128
GGTAGTGAATTATTATGGATCTTAGACGTAGCATTATTTTTGTTGGCTTAGCAGTTGTATCATATATGTTGATACTTGCCTGGAATGAAGATTATGGCCAGCAAGCATCGCAAACCGCAGTTAAACAAGCCATTCCACAAGAGTCTATTGGTTTAAGTACTTCTGCAGAAAGTAGCGAAGATTCTGAATTTACTGTACCTGAGTCTGCTGCTGCAAGTATTGATAGCACAGCCCAAACAAAGAATTCCACCTCGCAACAATCGTCAAGCGTTCATATCAAAACAGATGTATTAGATTTATATCTTGATCTTAAAGGCGGTAATGTTATTTCGGCAAAAATGCCTCAGCATAAAGTTAGCTTAGGCTCAGAAGAAGCACTGGCGCTGTTGGAAAGTGGTAATGGTAGACATTACGTTGTTGAAAGTGGTCTATTTGGAAAAAATGGATATGATTCCTCTAAAAACGGCCCAGCTCCTATTTACTCATCATCATCTTCTTCATACGAGTTACAAGAAGGACAAGATAGCCTTTCAATAGACCTTAATTTTGAAAGTGATGATGGTGTATCAATTACTAAGCGTTATGAATTCAAGCGCAATGATTATCTGATTAATGTCAGCTATATCATTAATAACAAGACTAATGATAACTGGCAGGCAAACCTGTCTGGAAAGATTGTAAGAGATCGTTCCTCTGACCCATCGAGCCAAAATAGTATGGGTATGCAGTCATTTTTGGGAATGGCGCTTTCAAGCGCTGAAAAACCTTACGAGAAATATGACTTTGAAGACATGCTTGACTCCCCTATCAATGAACAAATTCATGGTGGTTGGGTTGCATTTATTCAGCATTACTTCCTAAGTGCCTGGATCCCAGATAATGGCGTTACTCATACTTATCAAACACGCGTGAAAGGCGGTCGATATTTGATGGGCTTTATTAGCCCTGCAATCGAAGTCGCTCCAGGAGAAACCAAGACGACATCTGCACAGTTATATATTGGTCCAAAGATTATGGAGCGTTTGGAAGCTATTGCACCAAACCTTGATTTAACCGTAGATTTTGGTTGGTTATTCTGGGTAGCAACGCCACTATTCCTATTGCTTGATTTCTTCTATGGCATTGTATTGAACTGGGGTTTTGCAATTATTCTAGTGACTGTTTGTGTTAAGGCTTTGTTCTTCAAGTTGTCGGCTGCAAGTTATCGTTCTATGGCGAATATGCGTCGGGTAGCACCTAAGCTACAAGCTTTAAAAGAACAGTATGGCGATGATCGTCAGAAGATGTCTCAAGGAATGATGGAGCTCTATAAGAAAGAGAAAATTAATCCTCTTGGTGGTTGTCTGCCTATTCTTGTTCAGATGCCTGTATTTATCGCTTTATACTGGGTTTTGATGGAGAGTGTTCAATTACGCCATGCTCCATTTATGTTCTGGATTCACGATCTATCGGTAATGGATCCTTACTTCATTCTGCCGATTCTGATGGGTGCAAGTATGGCTATCCAAATGCAGCTAAATCCATCTCCGCCTGATCCAATGCAAGCTAAGATCATGAAGATTATGCCTGTTGTAATGACTGTTTTCTTCTTATGGTTCCCTTCAGGGCTAGTTCTTTACTGGTTAGTAAACAATATTCTGTCGATTGCACAGCAGTGGGTAATTACCAGACAAATCGAAAAAGCTAACGCTTAATCTACCCTGTTCTTGATATGAGTGAATATTATCAAGACACTATTGCAGCTCTTGCTACGGCGGCAGGTCGTGGCGGAGTTGGAATTGTCAGGGTATCAGGCCCAAAAGCCTTAGATATCGCTAAACTGATGGTTCATTTTGAGCCTAAGAATCGATATGCACATTATTGCGATTTCTATGATCCAGATGGTTTACGTTTAGATCAGGGAATTGCCCTGTACTTTAAAGGTCCCCACTCCTTTACCGGTGAAGACGTCGTTGAGTTCCAAGCTCATGGTGGCCCGGTCATTCTGGATCTTTTGTTAAAAGCCATCGTTTCGAATGGTGCTCGCTTAGCAGAAGCGGGAGAATTTTCTCAACGCGCCTTTTTTAATGACAAGCTGGATCTGGTTCAGGCTGAAGCTATTTCTGACTTGATAAACAGTACTTCCGAGCAGGCTGCTCGTTCTGCTTTGCGTTCCCTACAAGGGGACTTTTCTCAGCAAGTTGATGCCATTGTATCCGGCTTGATTAAACTCCGAATGTACGTGGAAGCAGCAATTGATTTCCCTGAAGAAGAAGTTGATTTTCTTTCTGAGTCACATGTCCTGGAGCAAGTTGATACTCTGATTGATACCTTGAATGACTTAATCAATAATGCGAATCAAGGGGCACTACTAACTGAAGGAATGAGGGTGGTAATTGCCGGTCGTCCAAATGCAGGTAAGTCTAGTTTGCTGAATGCTTTAGCAGGACGCGATTCAGCTATTGTGACTGATATTGAAGGAACTACACGTGATGTGCTTAAAGAGCAGATCAATATTGATGGAATGCCTTTACATATTATTGATACGGCAGGGCTTCGAGAAAGTACTGATAAAGTTGAACAGATTGGTATTGATAGAGCTTGGCAGGAAATTGAACAAGCTGATCGAATTCTTTTAGTTGTTGATGCTTCATCTATTGAATCAAACTCTGACTCATTACCAGACACGCTATGGCCAGAGTTTTTGGAAAAGCTCGATAATCAGGACCATATAACAATTGTTCGAAACAAAGTGGATAAAACGTCAGAAGCCCCATCGACTGCTTCGCTTGGTGAATTCCCACTTATTTCTTTATCCGCTAAGCAAAAACAAGGCTTAAGCTTACTACAAGATCACCTTAAAGAGTGCGTTGGTTATAAGGCTAATAATGAAGGTACATTTACTGCACGCAGACGGCACCTAGATGCCTTAAATCGTGCTTTGGATGCTGTAAATCTTGGTCGAAGACAGCTAACAGAGCTCAATGCCGGCGAGTTATTAGCCGAAGAGCTGCGTATTGCCCAAGATAATCTAGGGGAAATTACCGGTAAGTTCAGGCCCGATGACCTTCTTGGTGAAATCTTCAGTAGTTTCTGTATTGGAAAGTAGCTAGCGACTGATCAGAGCTCTATACTGTTGGCTTGCTTAAACTAGTTACAGGAGACAAGGATGAGTCAATCGGCCTTATTGAAAAGCAAACGATTTGCCCCCTTTTTCGCTACCCAGTTTTTGGGGGCATTTAACGATAATATCTATAAAAATACCCTAATGCTGATCATCGCATTCAAGGCATCGGATGCCTTAGGTATGAATGCTGATACGGTTCTTAACCTGGCAGCAGGTCTATTTATTCTGCCCTTCTTCATCTTTTCTGCTATTGCTGGCCAAATTACCGATAAATATGAAAAATCAGGCCTAATTCGAAAAATTAAGTTTGCTGAAATTCTTATTATGTCGGTGGCAGCATTAGGCTTGTTGATGGAGTGGTATTCCCTGCTCCTGGTTTTACTATTTGTGATGGGAACGCAGTCAGCATTTTTTGGACCTGCAAAATATGCCATCATCCCTCAACACCTAAAGTCAGAAGAATTGGTCGGTGGCAATGCGCTGATAGGCATGGGCACTTTTGTTGCGATTCTTTTGGGTACTATTGGCGCTGGTATCATCATGCAATTAGATAGCTTTCTGATTGTGACAGCATGTGCCGTCGTGTTTTTTGCATTGCTCGGTTATCTTAGTAGCCGTTCAATACCTTTGGCCCCACCGAGCCAAGCTGATATAACAGTCTCATATAACCCTATTAAAACTACCCACTCTCTAATTGTCGAAGCAAGAAAGCACCGGCCGATATATTTAGCAATTGCGGCAATCTCCTGGTTTTGGTTTTTAGGTGCAGCTTATTTAACGCAATTCCCTAACTTCTCGAAAGAAGTCTTGTTGGGGGACTCCTCACTCGTCACCTTACTATTGGCGGTATTTACCATTGGTGTTGCACTTGGCTCGATGCTTTGTGAAAAACTGTCTTCATCACAGGTTGAGTTGGGTATTGTACCGATTGGCGCGTTGGGATTAAGCCTATTTGGTGTAGATCTTTATAGCGCAATTCCTCATCAACCTGAAATTATCCACACTTGGCTTACATTCCTAAACGCTGAAGGTTCTTTTAGAGTGTTGATTGATCTGATCGGTATAGGTATCTCAGGAGGCATCTTTATCGTCCCACTTTATGCCTTTGTCCAGGAAAGAGCGGAACCGGCTTTTAGAGCGAGAACCATCGCTGTGATTAACATTATGAATGCCTTGTTTATGGTGGGAAGCGCTATCACAGGAATGATCTTACTGGGAATGCTAGGTCTTGAAATACCAGAATTCTTCCTGGTTTTATCCATAATGAATTTCGTTGTTTGCCTATACATATTTTATCAAGTAGATGAATTTGCGATTCGCTTTTGTATATGGATATTAGGTCATACCATGTACCGAGTCAGCCACGAAGGCTTGGATAATATTCCTCGCGAAGGTGCAGCAGTAGTGGTTTGTAATCACGTATCATATGTTGATGCGCTCATACTTGCCGGTGCATGTAGACGCCCTATGCGCTTCGTGATGGATCATAATATTTTCAAAAACAAATTTTTAGCTTGGTTTTTCAGAGCGGTCAAAGCCATTCCAATCGCGCCTGCGCATCAGGATCAAGAAATTTATGATCAAGCTTTCGAGTCAATATCTGAAGCACTAAACAATGAAGAGATAATTTGTATTTTCCCGGAAGGTAAGCTGACAAGAACTGGCGATATCAACGAGTTTAAAACTGGCATTGAAATAATAATCGGGCGTGATCCTGTCCAAGTAGTGCCGATGGCCCTACAAGGCCTTTGGGGAAGTGTTTTTAGCCATAAAGATGGAGCTGCCTTTTCGAAAGGTCCTAAACGTTTCTGGTCTAAGGTAAGGGTAATTGCTGATAAACCACTTAATCCAGATCTAGTAAGCGCCGAATTGTTGCAATCGAAAGTTATGCACTTAAGAGGAAATGTTCAATAGAGCACTTATGCCAAGCTGTGGATAACTTTAGCCTCTAACTTATGGTTTAAGAGTTAAATTCAATATATCTTTATTTAACAAATGCTTATAGTGTTTTGTTAAAGTTTAAAATTAATGTGCCTGTGGATAAGTTGTTTGATAACTTCTTTATAATCGTGTGATAAGTGCT
>NZ_LWGG01000879.1:0-1586 GCF_001635365.1 Oleiphilus sp. HI0128
AAACTTTGAATAATAATGCTTTTTTAGTCTCTGATTTCAGCCAATTAAAACAGGCCAGCTCCAGTCCATACTTGAAACCCGCATGAGCCACATGAAACGTAATTTGATTACTCTGGCTATCTAGTGACAGGACTACTGGATCTAAGCAGTCTGTCAAAAACCAGTTAAAGTCATCTAGATTTGAATTTGGGTACTGATGTCTGACACTTTCAACCATTTGATTACAAGTGTCTCTTTCAGCTTGGAAATATGCCTTGAGCGCCGCTGACTTCATTGAACAAGCCCCTATGACTCAAGCCACTTGAGATAGTTCGTATAGCGCTGATGCAAATATTTAAGTTTTACGACATCCTCGTAGATGTGCCCATACATTTTCTTGCCCTCTACGAGTTTCGCTATTTCCGTCTCAATACGATTGATTCGTTTTTTAGCTTGCTTTGCAGTTAAGCCATCAAGACCTTCTTCAAACTCATTCGACAACTCTTCTACAGGGTCATTCTTATCCAAGTTAAGTTTATCGAATTCCCTACATGAAGAATCAAAGAGGTGACGCAACCAGCCGATCTTATCGCTTCGATAAAAAGTATTCTCAGACAGTTCGAAAAACGGTGAATCCATGTCAGCAAAAAGCCGGGAATGAAAAACGAATGGGAGTACTTGCCTTACATCGTTTAACTCAACCGTGTCATTACCCCTAAAAAACGCGAGAGCTTTAGCAAACTGTAGTAGTGACATCAAAGAACGAACTGAGATTCCGTTTAGGGTCTGACAACCAAGATCTTTTAGACGATCACGACCATTATCAATAGACGCTAACACATGTGATTTGACGCCTGATAATCGTGACGTGTCCTTTGTTTTATATTCAAACTGAGAGGCAGAATACTCCGAATACTCAAAGTGACTCGTAAAGAACTCTATTCTGCGCCGAATCCCTGCAGGTACTGTGATATTGCGTATCGCTAGCGACATGTCTGAGATCTCATCTTCGGTGAAAATGATCTGAGGTGGAACCATATCTTCTGGCTTTACACCTTCTTCAATACGTAGAAGCAACTGATTCAGAAATCTAGGGTTAAATGACAAAGCTTGGACAACGACATCAATACGATCTTTTAAGGCTTCGATCACCTGGTAGGTTCCGCCACCCTGATCATCATTTGCAGTTAAATACCAGGCCGCATCAGGACATTCAAAGACCTGGTTGTAGAGTTCTGCGTAGTTGTCTCCCATCACAGTCAGCAAAGCGCTTTGCGTTCGTGTAGGGATACGGTTGTATTCATCGACTATTTTTACGCGCATTCCAAGCCATTTCCGCCACGATATGCGGATGTCTTCGATCGCTTCGGCCGAGGCCAGATCCGATGGCAAGGGATTACCCAGCAAATCAGCCACTGTCATCTGCGGATGGCCATGTTGCATGGCTCGTTTAACTTCTTTTGTCGTATAACCGCCCATGATACCCATCAAGATTGCACTAGCCGTTTTACCCCGGCCTGGTCCGCCAATGAAAAGGCATTTACTTTGAGTAGCGAACGTGAGGAGTGGCAATAAGATAAAGCTTGAGTAAGACTGTTCAGTTGGGA
>NZ_LWGG01000880.1:0-5294 GCF_001635365.1 Oleiphilus sp. HI0128
CAGGATTGATATAGAAGTAGTAATAATTTTTATATTGCGGGTAAGATGTACCTGCTTTTGTTCAGTGCCTTTATTTTTGTTAAGCATTGAAAGTCATTCAGCNTACGGGAAAGGACGATGAATAAGTCATCTAGCGTTAGCTTTATCGGAGATCGCAATAGTCGACCTTCCAGGCTCGATAACGCAAGATCAGCTGAAGCTCTCAAAATTTGCAATATTGTTGTAAGAGACATGCATGCCCTTCTGCAAGGCATGTTTGACGGCATAGATGACTCTTTTTTCGAGCTTGCTAACAATGCTAGAAACAACAATGAACAAAACCGCTTCTTTGAAGCAATGCGCGATATTCGCATTAAGCGCAAGAATATTGAGAATGACTTTAAGTCCAGTATCGAAGCGCAGTTTTCCCTTGAGCAAGTTCTTACTCCCTCTTCGAAACTAAACGCACCAGTCGAACCGAAAGGTTTTGAAAGTCTAAGCCTAGTTCAGAATGACGACCTCGAAGAGGAAGTCGCGATATCATCTATGGCGACTAAAGCCCAGGCAAATTTTCAAGGCCCTTTACTTCAGTTTCATACTCGAATTTGCAACCTATACGGCTGCGAGAACAATGAAGATGCAAACCTTCCTCTAGGCTTAAAAGACGTAATAGAAAGCTTTACAAGCGCCTGTGAAGTGCTTGAAATAGAGTTAAAAGAGCGGTTAATTGTTTTTAAGCAATTTGATCGATATGTTCTATCAAACCTTGGTCCTGTGCTAGACGAAGCCAACAAAACATTAATACGCCTTGGCATTATGCCATCGCTAAAAGCACCTCGCACCAAGCAAGGTAGCAAGACTGCCTCTTCGCCACATGATAAATCAACGCATGCTTCCGAAGACACGACTGCCAAGCAGCAAAACACTACAAATGTACTACCTCAGCTGCAAAACTTACTAGCAAATATTCGTAATAATCTAGGCCCCCAAGCGCTCAGTGCTGATTACAATCCTGGCCTGCCCACTCAATATGTGAGCACTCAAGACTTAATATCGCTACTCTCTGCCATCCAGGATATAGCGCCATCAACTAACAATAGCGCTGACCCTAAGGTTATTAATATTCATCAGCAGCTAAAAGCCCAACTAAGCCAAGGCAGCGATCAGCCAACAACCCAACCAAAATTTAAGCAAATAGATGAAGACTTGATCAACCTTGTCTCAATGCTATTTGAATTTATTCTAGAGGATTATAATCTGGCTGCGCCGATACAAGTCCTCATTAGCCGCTTACAAATACCCATACTCAAAGTAGTCATTAAAGACAATAGTTTCTTCAGCTCTAGCAAACACCCTGCCCGCAAGCTCCTCAACTCGCTAGCTAAAGCAGGTATAGGCTGGAACGAAACACAAAACAAAGGCGATGCGCATTACCAGGCAATTTTTGATACAGTTCAGAACATTCTTGATAACTTTACCGGCGATATCCAGCTTTTTGAAAAGCTATATGAAGAATTTAGTGCTTTTGTTAAAAAAGAAGAAAAGAAATCTAAGATTGTCGAGCAAAGAACAAAGGAATCTGAAATTGGCCAAATTAAGTCTCGCCAAGCTCAAAAATGTGTCGAAGATAAGCTAGATTCATTGCTAGATAGCTCTCAAATTTCTATTCCTGACTTAGTCCTTGAAACAATTCGCGGTGGCTGGAGTCGCGTTATGTTTCTAGCATACCTGAAAGACGAAGAAGAGCATCAGTGGGAACACAGCTGTAAAACAGCCGAGAACCTAATCTGGTGTTTGCAGCCGTTTGAAAAACCTAAAGATCGCCAGTACTGGATCGCCATTGCCCCTAAAGTATTAAAAGAGCTTAAGTCAGGTCTTGAAGAAGTTTCCTATAATACAGCCGATCTTGACCAGGCACTTGTCGAGATTCGCTCAACACTCACAAACACATTTAAGCAAAACTCATTTAACTTGAGTCATAATATTGTTCCTCCTGTAAATGAGGAGAACGAGCCAAAGGCTGAAACTGCAATTGAGCGCCAACAAGCATCGATAGACTCCAGTTTAAATAAATATATTGAGCAAATTGAGCAAATTGAAGTTGGCACTTGGTTTGAGTTTACAAACAACGATAGCAAACAGCGATGCAAGCTGTCAGCGGTCATCAATGATGCAGATAGCTATATTTTCGTCAATCGCATGGGGCTAAAGTCTTGTGAAAAAACCAAAACCGACCTGGCGAATGATCTAAAAAGGAAGCACACAATTGTTCTAGAGCAAGGACTGCTAATTGATAGAGCCATGAACGCACTAACCAGTAGCCTAAGCCAGAAAGCAAGTACACTCTAATTTGTGAATACCGAGAGCAACCAAAGTCTTCGGCTCAGCTTAGCGGCTTTCGCTGCCATTTTGATTCACACAATCTTGGCCCTATTGATCTACTGGCTCGACATATCATTCCTTGAAACCAAGGAAAAGACTATCCCCTTCAAGCTAGTATCTGCAGACAGAAGCTCGCAATTTTCAAGCCCATCACTTAGCGCCGAAGAAAACTCACGCGCAGCACAAGAATATTTAGCGACACTTAACCAATCGCAATTTAAAAGCGACACCCAAACTAAACGTGACTCCTCATCAAAAGGCAGCCTAAGTCCTAATCAAAATGCCGTGAAGAAGCTGTCGGACAAACACACTCGGCTAGACAGCCCTGCTTTTCGTGGATCTAATCCAAGCACGGCAATTCACGGATTACAAAATATTTTCAGCCGCGATAAGCAAAGCCTTAAACCCAGCCAGACAAAACAAGTCTCGAGCAAGGAACTTGAGCAACTCAGCGACTACGAGATTTTACTTTTGAGCGCACTCAGGAAGGACTCTCTATACGACCCTTTTCATGCGGTAATGAACACTCACAAACGTAAAGAAGTTGCCTATACAATAACGCTTCGCTTATTCCCCAATGGAGCAATAAAAAACGCTTTGATAAAAGAGCCTAGTGGAATTATGAAAATAGATGAATTAGCGTTACAAGCGGCTTATAGAGCGAGCCCTTTCCCAACGCCACCTCATGAAGATATTCAAAAAGGGTACAAATATGACATTCCTTTCATCATCTACCAAAACAAAAACATCAGTAAATAACTAGAACACAAAAAAAGAAGAAGAGAGCCGACCTTGAGACGAGATTAAAGTCGGCTAAAGTACAACTTATTCAGCGGAAGCAGCAGCGCTTACCATCTTTTTCAGCTCACCAGACTCGTACAGTTCGGTGACAATATCACAACCGCCTACAAGTTCACCTTTTATGTATAGCTGCGGGAATGTCGGCCAACTTGAGTAAACCTTAAGGTTCTCTCTCAACTCAGGGTGTTCTAAAATATTAATATAAGCAAATCGCTCCTCACAAGCCATCAGCGCCTGTGATGTTTTGGCAGAAAAGCCGCATTGTGGTTGCTGAGGCGAGCCTTTCATGTATAGCAGAATATCATTGCTTTCAAGTTGCTCTTTAATCGTATCCATTATTGACATCGGTATTTACCTGTAGAGTTAAATCTTTCGCCACCTAGTTTACTATCTTTTGATAAGACCAACCATATTAGTCAGGTATTTTTTCAGAGTTTCTCCCCCCAGGCTCCGCCACCAGGTGTGTTGATCGTTAAAACATCACCCGCCCCTACCTTAAACTCTGCCTTACCATCCAGCACCCTAGCATTAAGTACATTTTTACCTGGGCACCCTTCAGCACCACCTTCGAGTCCCCACGGAGCTTTCGAGCGACGCTCAGTTAACAAAGTGACCTGAGCCGCCTGCTTAAACAGGTAAGAGCGGATGACGCCATCTCCACCTGAATGCTCCCCTATGCCACCAGAGCCCGCCCTAATACCGTATTGCATAACCTGCATCGGATAATGAAGCTCCAGGCTCTCTATGGGCGTGTTAAGCGTATTCGTCATATGACACTGGCGCGCAGTAATACCTTCAAATAACTCACCTGCCCCTGCTCCACCAGCGATTGTCTCGTAATAGTTCCATGGCGTCGGAGCTGTCCCTCCCATCGCAACATTATTCATCGTTCCCTGTGAGGCGGCAGGCACTTTAAGTCCTATTTGATGCAATGCTCCAAGCACAACATCTACAACACGCATACTTGTTTCAACATTCCCTGCTGAAACGGCAGCTCCAGGTAGAGCATTTAGTAGCGAGCCACTGGGCGCAGAGATATTAATCAGTTTGAACACCCCATCACAATGAGGTACATACGCTGGCATTAGTGCTGCAAACACATAGTACACAGACGCAGCACATACACTAAGAGGGCAATTTAGATTCCCCTTAACCTGTGCTGATGTTCCGGTAAAATCCAGCGTAATTCCCTCACTATCGATAGACACTTCAACTTTAATTAGAATATTTTCAGTACCTACCCCGTCGCCATCAAGGTAATCTGAAAAACTAGCCCTCCCTTTCGGCAAACGCTCTAGGTAATTCGCTGCAAGCGTTTTACCATAGTCATTCAATTGCTCAATGCCTTGAACAAAACTCTGACGTGTCATCCGCGACTCAATAAACCACTGTTCCAGGCGCTCCAGACCTACAACGTTCGCACTGAGCTGTGCAATAAAATCTCCTGGCAAATCGTCGGCATTAGTGTTCTTTTCTATGCTTGATAATAATTCGAGACAAACCTTATTCAGTTTTCCTTGAGAATATAGTTTTTGGGGAGAAATAATTACGCCTTCATCTTCCAAGCTTGTTGAAAGCGGCATTGAGCCAGGAGAATCACAACCGATATTGGCATGATGCGCACGATTCGCAACAAAGCCACTTAGCTCTTCACCAACAAAGAATGGTGCAATCAATGTTACATCAGGAAGATGAGTCCCACCCTTAAAAGGATCATTTAAAACCAGAACATCGCCTTGCTTCCAATCAAACTCAGAAACTATTCGGGTCATTGCATAAGCCATGCTACCGAGATGAACAGGAATATGCGCAGCTTGGGCCACGATTTTTCCATCACAATCAAAAAAAGCGCAGGAATAGTCAAGACGGTCTTTTATATTTGGAGAAAAAGCACTTCTTTGCAAAACCAGGCCCATTTCTTCACATATCGACTTTATTTGACCCGAAAACACCGCTAATTCAACCGCATTAAGCACAATAAAAACTCTCAATTCGTCACAAGATTTGAATATGGTAACCAGAATACATCAACTACATTTTCCAAGGATCAAGTATCACCAGATACATCTTGATCGCAGGCTAAAAATTGAAGCCCAAAAACAATTGATTACCATGAAAGATCAAGCTAACAT
>NZ_LWGG01000881.1:0-1755 GCF_001635365.1 Oleiphilus sp. HI0128
ATACATTCATAGAATTGGACGAACAGGCCGAGCAGGTGCCATTGGCGAAGCGATCTCATTTGTCTCAATGGGAGATTTTAAGAATCTTTGTGCAATAGAGAGCCGGCTAGGTCATATTATTGAGCGAAAAGAAATTGAAGGCTTCCCTGTGAGAAAAGTCGTGCCCGTATCTATTTTAAATTACGTACCGAAGAATAAGCGACCAGCGAATAAAAAGACTGAGCAGAAAAAACAGGACTCCCCAAAAAAGAAGATTAACCGCAATAAGCCCAATACAACGAGCACCAGCGCTAAGCGCCCTGCAAAGACCACAAATAAAACCATATGGGGTGATAGATAGTGCGCTATAGCCATTTGCCCTATAGCGCACTCGACTAAGCACAAAGGGTTCTTGGCCTAACACCTTTCGCAGCGTTACAATGATGATTCACTCGCTTTTATGGAGGTGCTTGTTATGTCTATTGCTCCTAGAATCGAAGCTCACTTGTCGCGCGTTGGCGTGCACTACGACCTCATTCAACACCCTGAATCTCATACCAGTTTAGCTAGTGCCAGACTTGCTAACGTGCCAGCCAAACAAATGGCAAAAGCCGTTATCACCCACGATGGCGATAACTACCGACTCTGTGTCATACCTGCAACACATCAGCTTGTTCCTGATCTGCTCAACCAGCATATGGGCAAGGCCTCGCATTATCGCTTGGTCGATGAGTGTGAACTCAAAAGCTTATTTGATGATTGCGAAGAAGGTGCGGTTCCTGCACTAGGCCAAGTCTATGGCTTACCAGTAGTTTGGGATAAAAGCTTGGAAGAGATGCCTAGTATTTACTTTGAAAGTGGCGACCACCATAACCTGATTCATGTTAACCATGGCGCATTTATGCAGCTCATGGGGCTTCAGGAAAATGATGTGATTAGTTGCCCGACAGAGTTTTATGAGGCGAGAACGCAGTTAATACACTAGTTTGTAGGCAGAGTGTTCCGACCCTCGCTGATCAACCCTGTGCTAGCCGGCCTGCGAGCCGTGGAAGGCTCTGTAAACACATTGAACCACCGAGAACACAGAGCGCTTCGCTGCACAGAGTAAAGATCAACCTTAATAACTCTTATATGTCTTCTCGGTGGAGGCCCTATGCCGCTCGGTGTTCTCGGTGGTGAATAGTCTTTAATGTTTTGACCTTTGAGGAGGCAGAGGGTTGCATCCCTTATCTGGACTCCCCGTGCTAGCCCGCATGCGAGCCACGAAAGGCTCTGCATACAGAAACACGGGGACTGACTCTAAATGCTACTTCTTAGATTTAGCTTCTTTCAATGCCCATGCGCCAACTGCTAGCATTGCCATCACGGCCAAAGAAACTTCCATTAAGCCCATATGGCTCTCGCCCACGTGCGCCTGCCCTGATGCATGCATACCTTCGTGAGCGAGTGAGGCAAGGCTCACCATCATCATGGCGATTAAGGCACTTGCTTGTGTCATTAAGGTTTTCAATTTCATTGTGTTCTCCTAAGTTAGTCTAATTCTATTCTAAGTCGTCAAGCACTCAAACCACGGCTTTTGCAGGTGGAATTTCTTTGGCCTCAAGCATGCCTTCGCTAATAATGAAATCAATAATTTTGTCTAGACCTTCAGCTTTCTTAAGGTTTGAGAAAACAAAAGGACGTTCACCGCGCATCTTCTTTGAGTCCTGATCCATTACGTCTAGCGAAGCACCAACAAGTGGAGCCAAGTCTATTTTATTGATAATCAACAGATCG
>NZ_LWGG01000882.1:0-3382 GCF_001635365.1 Oleiphilus sp. HI0128
AGCCTCTAAACGTCCACTGGCTTCCAAGCCAAAAGTGTCGCATTTGCCCGTTTTTAAAAATATTTGGATGGTTCAGTTAGGAACGTTTAGTAAAACTGAGAACGCTTATAAGCTAAGAGACAAACTCAGGGCCGATGGTTTTGACGGGCATACAAAAGAAGTTTTGTTGGGCGGTAAAAAAGCGATTAGGGTCTTCACCGGTCCTTTTGTTAAGAAGCGTGAAGCTGAAAAAACCAAGAAGAAACTCGACCAAAAGTATAAGGTTGATAGTCGACTCATCTTTTTTGATGCGTAACCCCCATTATCTTTGTTATTATGCGCGCCTGTTTTTTGGATATCATTTGTTTGGGTTAAATGTATCATTGCAAGTCAGAGACTAACGGGGTTAATGCGCTTTAAATGTCAGGTTTAAATTGGGCCGACTGGACGCTCATCGTCATTATCTCACTTTCAAGTTTAATGAGTCTCAGGCGAGGTTTTGTTAAGGAAGCCTTGTCGCTTGCTACATGGGTGGTTGCCTTTATTGTGGCGCGCAGCTTTCATCCTAATCTCCAAACCTTATTGATTGACTCAATTAATGAACCAGTACTAAGAACCATCGCAGCATTTATTATGTTGTTTATAGGTACCTTGCTGGTGGGTGCTGGTATCAACTTCATTGTTGGTGCTTTGATACGTTTAACTGGCTTAACCCCAATAGATAGAATGCTAGGAATTGTGTTTGGTCTTGCCAGGGGGTTAATTCTTGCAGTTGTGCTTGTAGCCATTGTTCGCTTAACGCCTTTTGAGCAAAGCGACTGGTGGCAAAATTCGGTAATGATCGAGAATTTGTCTATATTAGAGCAATGGTCTCGATCAGTATTCGAAAGTCATAAAGAAACCAAAGTTTGATAGAAACGTTTTTAAAGAGGTAGTCATATGTGTGGCATCGTAGGTGTTGTTGGAAAAAACAACGCGAATCAATCGTTGTATGATGCATTAACCGTTTTGCAACATCGCGGCCAGGACGCTGCCGGCATTGTTACCTGCCAAGATGATCGTTTCTTTTTAAGAAAGGATAATGGCCTAGTACGTGATGTTTTTCGTACACGGCATATGAAACGCCTGCAAGGCAGTGTAGGTATTGGGCATGTGCGCTACCCAACTGCAGGCTCTTCTAGTTCTGCGGAAGCTCAGCCTTTTTATGTTAACTCTCCTTATGGTATTACCTTAGCGCATAACGGTAATCTGACTAATACGGCTGAGCTAGCGAGTGGGGTTCTGAAGTCGGATTTACGTCATGTAAACACTAATTCCGATTCAGAAGTACTATTGAATGTCTTTGCTCACGAGCTTCAGGAGCAAGGAAAGCTGGTACCTACGCAAGTAGAAATCTTTAACGCGGTTAAAGAAGTTCATAAGCGGTGCCGAGGCGCCTATGCAGTCATTGCCATGATCACTGGCTACGGCGTGTTGGCTTTTCGTGACCCTTACGGTATTCGTCCGGTTTGCTATGGCAAGCGTGAGACGGAGCAGGGCACCGAATATATGATTTCTTCCGAAAGCGTAGCGCTTGCTGCCCTAGGCTTTGAGCTTGTGCGCGATATAGAGCCTGGTGAAGCGATCTATATTGAGAATGATGGAACACTGCATACACAGCAATGTTCTGAAAACCCTAAACTGACACCTTGTATTTTCGAGCACGTATACTTCGCGCGCCCTGATTCTATTATAGATAAGGTCTCTGTTTACAAGGCGCGCCTGCGTATGGGTGAAACACTTGCCCAAAAAGTAAAACGACTGCGTCCTGATCACGATATCGACGTTGTCATGCCTATCCCCGATACTAGCCGTACCTCTGCAATGCAAATGGCGGTGGAGTTGGGTGTGAAGTTTCGCGAAGGCTTCATCAAGAACCGCTATATTGGTCGTACTTTTATTATGCCAGGCCAGAATCAGCGTAAGAAGTCGGTACGTCAGAAGTTGAACCCCATTGAACTAGAGTTTAAAGATAAAAACGTTATGTTGGTCGATGACTCAATTGTACGGGGTACGACATGTCGTGAAATCGTACAAATGGCTAGAGACGCTGGTGCTAAAAACGTGTACTTTGCATCTGCCGCGCCTGAGGTAAGATACCCAAATGTTTACGGTATCGATATGCCTGCTGCAACTGAGTTGATTGCACATGACCGCACGGTTGAAGATATTCAGGAAATTATTGGTGCAGACTGGCTAGTTTATCAAGACCTGGAAGATCTTATTCGTTGTGCGAAAGATGGAAACGAAGACATTGATGAGTTTGATTGCTCGGTCTTCAACGGAGTCTATCCAACGGGTGATATATGTGGTGATTACCTCGACAGGCTTGAGCAAGCACGTAATGATTCAAACAAAAAGAAGTTAAATGAAGATGACGCCACTATCGATCTTCATAACGACAATTAAGGCTGAATTAGCTCATTATTTGTCATAGAAAACTAAAAATTCGAATTAAAGGTGAGAAGAGATGGCGAATAGCCAGCCACCGAAAGGTAATATTCCCGTTCCAAATTTGGACGGTGTTGGTTTAGAGACGCTTGCAGTACGAGCTGGGCAAATTAGAAGTCCTGAGCTTGAACACAGCGAAGCGATTTTTCCGACCTCAAGCTTTGTGTTTAATTCAGCGCAAGAAGCTGCTGCACGATTTGCAGGCGAAGAGCCTGGGAACATCTATGCGCGTTTCACCAATCCAACGGTTGCGATGTTTGAGGCGCGCTTAGCTGCCTTAGAAGGAGGCGAGCGTGGTGTTGCTGCAGCATCGGGTATGGCTGCTATTATGTCTGTTTGCTACGCTCTGTTAGAGCAGGGTGATCATGTCATTTGTTCGCGCAGTGTTTTTGGCACGACGACAGTTCTGCTAGAAAAGTTTGTAAAGAAGTTTGGTGTTGAGATTAGCTTTGTTGATCTGACTGATTACGAGCAATGGCAGACCAGCATCAAGGACAATACTAGGTTTCTATTCCTTGAATCGCCGTCGAACCCACTGTGTGAAGTAGTTGATATCGCAAGACTGGCAGAACTGGCGAGACAAGGGCGTCATTCGAAAGGCTGCTTGCTTGTTGTTGATAACTGCATGTGTACACCTATCTTGCAGCAGCCTTTGAAGCTTGGTGCTGATATCGTAGTGCATTCAGCGACTAAATACATTGACGGCCAAGGACGTTGTTTGGGTGGCGCGGTTGTCGGCTCAAATGCAATTATCGAAGAGGTTCATGGTTTTATCCGTTCTGGCGGTGCTGCCTTGAGCCCCTTTAATGCCTGGGTGATGCTGAAGGGCTTAGAAACCCTGAGTATACGTATGAAAGCTCACGGTGATGGGGCTATGAAAATCGCTCAGTGGTTGTCAGAACAAGCTGAAGTT
>NZ_LWGG01000883.1:0-5444 GCF_001635365.1 Oleiphilus sp. HI0128
CAGGCGCTGTTAGGCCTTCTTCACTCCACTCACGAGGGATCAAACCAAACATTGGCTCTTCCGTAACATTCGCAGAGAATGGCGTTACTTGCCAGTTCGCTAAAATGTTATCGCTTGCATCCTTTGCAACCACATTAGCTGTAACACCTGGCGTACCCTCAACCAACATTTTGTCTGATACTTCAACCCAACCATTGGCTCCGAGCATGAAACTTGAGTCTTCCTCAGTTTCCTCTACCCACATCGGTGCACCGGTGCTGGTGTCGTATCGATAACGACGCTCTTCAGTGTCATCAATCACACCATAGAAGAAGTCGAAGACCGGCTGATTGGCTGAGTCCTGATAATGCTCGTCGCCTTCCATCCAAACAAAGCCTACATTAGTTCCGGTTTCACCATCGAAGATAGTACTTGCAGACACTTCATCCATCGGCGTAAAGGTTTCTGTTGCATTGTAGGCACAGGTCGCAACAATCTGGCCGTCTGCACTTGCAAAGGTGAAGCTCTCTTCAACGGTGGCAACAATGACACCTGACTCTGCATCCAACTGACCATCAACATCCAACTCAGTTTGCATGGAACCATGCTCGCCGCTGTACTCATCGCTGAATGAAGCACTAATGCGTCCTGATGGATCGATCATCAACTCACCACCTTCATCATGCCCTTCATCACCAAAGCTAACCCTTAGAACAGAACCTTCTTGTCTCCATAGAGACACTCGAGTCATTTCATCATTTACATCGAAAGGACAAATGCCATCTTCAGTGCCTGACTCATCAGTTTCAGTTTCAGAGTTAACAATGCGTTCATTCAAGTAGAACAAAGCTACTGAAGGCACATCACACGCGTCACCAACACCATTTTCATCGCTATCTGCCTGTCCAACATTACTATCGAGTGGACAGTTATCGACATCGTCAGCAATCGTGTCGCCATCATCATCGGTGTCACAAGCGTTACCCAAGCCATCAGAGTCTGTGTCTTTCTGCTCTTCATTAGCGATTAGCGGGCAGTTATCATCTCCATCGTGACTACCATCGTCGTCACTATCCGCTAACAGTGGGTCCGTACCTTGAGCCGCTTCATTCTCATCGGATACGCCATCGTTATCATCATCTAAGTCACAAGCATTACCCTGACCATCCTGATCAGTATTCTCCTGGTTCGCGTTAACGATTAATGGGCAATTATCGACTAGATTTTCAACGCCATCACCATCAGAGTCCGGATCACACACATCACCAATCTGATCCCCATCTAGATCAAGTTGGTCAGCATTCTCCTTAACCGGGCAGTTATCACTAGCATCTTCAATCGAATCGTTGTCATCATCGTTATCACAGGCATCGCCTTGTGCATCATGATCAGCGTTCTCCTGAACTGGGTTTGCCACCGCAGGGCAGTTATCTACCGTATCTGGAATACCGTCCTGATCTTCATCAGCAGTACAAACATCACCCACTCCATCTTCATTGGCATCAGCTTGATCATCATTCGGAACCGTTGGGCAATTATCCGCATCATCATCAACAGCGTCATTGTCATCGTTCAAATCACAAGCATCACCTTCAGCATCATCATCTGAGTTACGCTGATCAGCATTAGCAATTGCTGGGCAGTTATCGACACCGTCATTGCTACCATCATCATCAGAATCGGCATCTGTAGGTGAAGTACCCTGAGCTTCTTCCATGGTGTTCAATACACCGTCACCATCACTATCAATGTCGCAGGCATCACCTTGGCCATTGCCATCGGCATCTTCCTGGCCTGCATTAGCAATCAGCGGGCAATTATCATCACCATCATTTTCGCCATCGTCATCTGTATCAGCATCAGTCGGGTCGGTGCCTTTTGCATTTTCCTCCGCGTCGCTTAGACCATCATTATCATCATCATGGTCACAAGCATCACCACCATCTGATTCAGAATCAGAGTTTTCCTGATTACTGTTAGCGTCAATTGGACAGTTATCGAAGGCGTCTTCTACACCGTCACCATCATCATCACTATCACAAACATCACCAAACTCATCGCCGTCTGCATTCAGCTGTCCAGGGTTCATATCGACAGGGCAGTTGTCCTGCTCATTGCCTACTCCATCATTGTCGGTATCGGCATCACAAGCATCACCAAATCCATCTTGGTCAGCATTGTTCTGGTCTTCATTTGCAACCGTTGGGCAGTTATCAGATTTGTCACCTAAGCCATCACCATCACTGTCTGATTGCTCATTTGGATCGTTATCGAAGTCATCAGCATCATCTGGCGCACCATCATTGTCATCGTCATGGTCACAAGCATCGCCTTGCGCATCGCCATCAAAATTTTCCTGACCCGCGTTGGCATCATTTGGACAATTATCAATGCCGTTTGCTACGCCATCGTCGTCATCATCACCCTGAGAGTCTTCCTGACGCGTCTCGTCTGTTGGGAAGGCATCATTCTTATCATCAACGCCGTCATCATCTGAGTCGCTGTCCTTAGGATCAGAACCCGCAGCCTCTTCTGCCTGGTCACTCACGCCATCATTATCATCGTCGCCATCACAAGCATCTCCGCGAGCATCGCCATCGAAGTTTTCCTGGCCTGGGTTAGCATCGGCAGGGCAGTTATCTAACTGATCGGCGAAACCATCCTGATCGCTATCAGCTTCACAAGCATTACCTAAGCCATTGCCATCAGTGTCTTCCTGATCCGAGTTAGCGGTCGAAGGACAGTTATCGACACCGTTCTTGATATCATCGCCATCACGATCATCATCACAGGCATCACCAAAGTCATCACCGTCTAGGTTATCGCTCTGGCCATTCCTATTCGGTACTGTTGGGCAATTATCTGCGCTATCTTCGACTGTATCGTTATCATCATCACTATCACAGGCGTCACCTTGGCCGTCACCATCTGAGTCACGCTGATCACTGTTACTATTCACTGGGCAATTATCACGGCCATCACCTACGCCATCTTCATCACCATCGCGGCTAGTCGGTGCAGCGTCGTTTATATCTAGTACACCATCGTTATCATCATCCGTATCGGCTGTATCACCAATACCATCGCCATCGGAGTCACGAGTCTCTAAAGCATTTTGGGGGAATGGGTCTGAGGCATCAGGTGTACCATCACCATCATCATCAGTGTCTGCATTGTTACCTGTGCCATCACCGTCTGTGTCTAATTGCTCAGAAGCAAGTAAAGAGAAGGCATCAGCATCATCTTCTACACCATCATTATCATCATCAGTATCAGTGTTGTTACCAATGCCATCACCATCTGTATCCGTATCTTCATTAGGGTTCAGTGGGAAACGATCTTCAGAGTCTGGCGTACCATCACCATCATCATCGGTATCAGTGATATTTGGCTCACCGTCGCCGTCTGTATCAGTACTTGCCAAGGCATCTAGAGGTGAAGCATCATCACTGTCGGCAACACCGTCACCATCATCGTCATCATCGGTGTTGTTACCAATACCATCACCATCGGTATCGGTGTCTTCACTAGAGTTTAGAGGGAAGGCATCTTCGGAATCAGGTGTACCGTCTCCATCATCATCGCTGTCTGCATTGTCACCGGTACCATCGCCATCGGTATCGACAATTTCATTCGGGTCAGTCGGGAAATCATCCAGATCATCGGCAACACCATCATTATCGTCATCAGTATCTTCTGAGTTACCTACACCGTCATTGTCAGTATCTTCTGTTTCTGTTTCATCTGAAGGGAAGGCGTCAAGATCATTGTTAACGCCATCACCATCGCGATCCAGGTCACAAGGATCACCGCGACCATCATCATCCAGGTCACTCTGTACAGGGTTGTAATGAACTGGGCAATTATCTATCGCATTATCAATACCGTCTTGGTCTGAATCGAACTGTACCGTTGGGTCAGTTGGACCTTGGTCGACGTTATCGAGCACGCCATCACCATCGGTATCACGCTCTAGCGGGTTGGTGCCATCTTGCTCTTCCTGAAGATCAGGTACGGAATCACCATCGTCGTCTTCATCTGTATTATTACCAATACCATCACCATCGGTATCAACACTTTCAAATGGGTTACGTGGGAACTTATCCTCATCGTTCGGCACCTGGTCACCGTCGATATCAGTATCAGCATTATCGCCTGTGCCATCGCCATCTTGGTCTTTTTGTTCTGTAGGGTCTGTTGGGAAGGCATCTTCAGTATCGATCACACCATCATTATCATCATCAGGGTCATCATTTCTGCCACCAGAATCAGCCATGCCATCGCCATCGGTATCAACAAAATCGATACCTGGAATGCTGGCATTGGTATCATCAGGGTCCTGATTGGCAGACCAGTTATCGTTATCCTTATCAGACTTATTCTGACGTTCAGAATCTAAAGGAAAGTCATCGGCAATATCTTCAGTACCATCGCCGTCATCATCAGTATCGGCATTGTTACCGATTCCATCTTCATCTGTATCGGTTTGTTCGCTTGCGTCTAGAGGGAAGTCATCGTCTTCATCTTTAACGCCGTCGTTATCGTCGTCGTTGTCGGCATTGTTACCTGTGCCATCACCATCGGTGTCAGTTGTCTCACTCGCATCTTCAGGAAAAGCGTCCTGATCATTTGGAACGCCATCATCATCCAGGTCTGGGTCAGTTTCAGCGGGCTTGAGTACAACTTCTTCTTCAGTATTTATTTCAGTATTAACGCCTTCATTACCCAGGTCTTCTTTTTCATCGTTAATCACTTGTTTCATTTCACCAACTGTACGACCTTGAGGGTCGTTCGGAATCGGTAAGGAAGCAGGGTCTTGCTCTAAAAGTTGAAGTGCGGCACTAGCTGTATCTTCAGCAGCATCATCTTCAGCACCGCCAAAAATATCACTCGATTCTGAGCCACCTTCTTCATTGTCGACTTTACCGTCGATCTGGCCATCGGCTAAATCTTGTGTGAGTGCACTTAATACAGCATTAGGGTCTTCAGTACCAACAGCCTCGTCTATCTGGTTCACAACAGCCGTTACCGCTTCTACCGCAGCACGATAAGCCGCAGCATCTTCTTGCTCTGCACCCGTATCAGTTGTTTCGTCAATTAATGGAGGCGTATCAAAAATATCAATATCCTGGGACATACCAAAGCCCATGGTCGACTTCACCTGAGCCCCCTGTGTCAGGATAGTTGTCGCCTCTGTTAATTTTTAATAATTGAATAGGAGGCGGTAAGAGAATATGAGTGAAGCATTATTCAAAAGAGTTTAAAGAAGCCATTGTTAAGAAGTGGCTTGAAAGTGGGTTATCATTAAGAACGTTTTCAGCCCAGGAAAACATAAACCTATCCACCTTGTATTCCTGGCGAGATAAATTTCAATTACCAGGTTCAAGTGTGACAAAAAGTAGTAGTCCAGATAACTGGTCTCCAGAAGCAAAGTTTTCAATTGTTCTGGAAACCGCCATGATGTC
>NZ_LWGG01000884.1:0-834 GCF_001635365.1 Oleiphilus sp. HI0128
TACAGTAGCGCATCGTGCCCTTGTGTTGTGGCTACGCGCACATAGTATTCATTGGTAAGGGGAACAACTAAAGATTTGGCACCCGGTTCTGATATAGATAGTTCAGCCACAACGACGCCAGACTGATCTACTGCCCTGAGTTCAACAAGGGCATTGATATTGAATTCCTCTTCGTTAGCAGGAAAGACACTTAAACTTACAGTCTGGCCTTCGACCAAGGAAACTCGGTAATAATCATCAAGATCTTCCTCAAACTGATAGCAAAAACCAAGATCCTGAGACTTGCCATTTATGTAGCCTCCAATTGTAATCGGGTTACTAACCAGCTGGGCCGAAAAAAGAGAGTTATTCTGCTCACTAAGCGTGGAGCATGTTTGCTCAACATCAAGATCTACATTGGTATCAGGCTTTACGCTCACCTGGCCTTCGATTGTCACCAAGCCATCGTAAGTATCATCACTCAGCTTACTACCGCTTCCACAAGCAACTAAGGACAAGGCCAGGATACTCAATAGCAGCTTTAAAAAAGGGTGTGTACTCATATATGAAATCTCGATTACTGATAGCTAAAGACTTAACGCCAATAAATCAACCTTAGGACTAGGGCGAATAAATAGTCTATTAGTAAATTGTAGCAAAGTTAGGGAAATCTTTTTTGTTCTGACTCTGCATTTAACTGCCTGAGACGCGCCATTTTTTCGCCAATTTTTAGCTCTAAACCACGATTTACCGGGTGATATAACTGCGTGCCAGCAAGGTCTTCAGGAAAATAACATTCACCAGCAGCAAAGCCATCAGGCTCATCATGAGCGTAACGGTACTCCATTCCCATAC
>NZ_LWGG01000885.1:0-877 GCF_001635365.1 Oleiphilus sp. HI0128
AACCCTGCGCGAAAAGAAAGGTTTACAGGATGCTGCTCAAGAATCTTAAGTTGCTCTGACTTTCCTATATAGCCAAGACCAGTACCGTACCATAAAGAAAGCTTTGTTTGTTCAAAAAAATTGCGCCTTTTGAACCACTCAGGGTTCTGCTGGGTGATGCTAAAATTTATGTCGAAGGCTTCACTGCCTGTTTGATTCGTGTAGTTGCCAGTGGGAATTTTAAGTGTAGCGTTGTATTGAGTATCGGAGATTTCTTTCATTTTCCATGCGAATGAAACCTCGGTGTCACCCCATGAAGACGCTTCCCGCTGAAAAGATAATACCTGCTGATTTTCAGAATAGAGTGTCCAGTTGAACCTATCGTGTTGCTTATCGGAGCGGCCATTTTGTGGAAGTGCTAATGCATCATGGAAGTGGAAAATAAATCGATCACCTAAACCGCCGCCATGTTTTATCCAGGACGCGTCTACCAGAATGCGAAGCTGTTGAGAATATTGGTATGAAACTGTGTTTCTAAATCTCCAGGTTTCTCCGTCTATGCGAAAATAGTCGCCATTTTTATCTGTAGTGCTGATGTAATTGGTGAGCGAAGCGTCTGATTGTAAATGAATCGATCCGATTTGCTCATTTGGGTAAAAGCTAGCTCTTGGGAGAGAGAAAAGCATAGCAATAGGGCTGTTGTTTCGAGCGTCTATTGTCTCGCTATTATAGGTTTGTGCAGCTTGTAATTGAGAGCTAAAAAGCACGATGTAGCAAAGGGTAGTAAGTATAGAGCGCATTAGCTTATGAAAATTAGTTAAATTAGAGTTCTAGGCTACCACGGTAAGCAATTTGCCACGAATTACCTTTGATTAAGAATTCTCGTTTTACATTTGCC
>NZ_LWGG01000886.1:0-2057 GCF_001635365.1 Oleiphilus sp. HI0128
GCCTCGTAGTATCTACCGATACTACCAGCACCAACTCTGAAACGATGTTTCATAGCCAATCCCAACTTGTTTTGACTTCACTGCGTTTGTACAAAAATAATAAAAAAAGGAGAAGAGCATGAAAAGAGAAAAACGCCTTTACCTTCGTTATTCTGAAGAAGAAATAGAATATCTAAAGCAATGTGCTCATGAAGCAAATTCATACGTGAATGACTTTGTTATTAACTTAGCTTCTGGCATTGATATTACGATTGAGAAGCCAAGCAAGTTTGACATTGCGGCGTTGAAACTATTGAAACACGCCAGTGGAAATTTTAACCAAATTGCCAAGGTGCTGAATTATTCTGTCAAATTCATGGAGCCAGTTAATCCCCACAAGCTTGAAGAATGGCTCAATAATTTGCGCGATGAATTGAAGAAAATAAACGACCTGCTAGCCGAATGATTTTCAAGAAAATCCATCGCGGCGAAACCAAAAGAGGATGTTATAACACCGTTAAATACGTATTGGATGATCAAGATAATCCAGACCGAATATTGCTTGTTGAGACAAATTTTGACCATCCGTTTTTGCACGGAGATTGCATCAAAGAATTTGCGAAGAAATTCTCTGAGAAGATTGATGTTGATAATAAAAAGTGGGATCTAAAGCATCGGGTTAAAACCAATAAGCTTTATGAACATTACACAATATCCTTCCCAAAAAAAGACAATCTATCACCGTCAGATGTAATTTCTTTGTCAAAAGAAGCGATGAAACGGAACAAACTCTTCGGATTAAACAGAAGCTACCTTCTTGTTGTTCATGGCGATTGTGACAAAACAATTCATGCACATTTGGTATCAGACCGGCGCAATAAACGAGGCATTGCCTATAACCCCAAACGAGACATGAAAATCTGGAACAAATTATGTTCTGAGATAGAAGATGAAAATAATCTAACTAAGGTTCTTCGCTTTGAGGATGGCAACGTAATTCCTAACAAAGCCCTACTGCCCCAGCCGTCCAAAGAAGTTAAAAAATACCTGAAAGAATGTTTGGCTGAAGCATTAAAAAAGCCGAGCATCCCATCTTTCGTCAAACAACTAAAAAAGCAAGGCATCACCCCTCTAATCTCACACGCCAAAAACAAACGAGTTTCTGGAATTTCATACGCTTATCAAAATTATACTTTCAAAGGTTCTGCCATCGGTTTTTCGTGGAAAAAGATCATTGATGAACTGGAATATGACGAGGAGGAGCATTTCGAATTACTGAAAAATATCAAAGAATATAAGGAGCAAATGGAAGCTCTGAATAATATTTCAGGCGCAGTAGAGCCGGATAATACCTCAGAACAATACAAGCAATTATTTCCTAGCGAGAACTCCCCGCTAGCCCAATATACATCAATACACCGTGGCCGCCACATTGACTACTATTGCAATGATTCCGGTGGCAGAGTATTCCGTGAGACAAATAATAACATTGTTATTTATGACGACTCCTCGAATGATGTTATTGATGCCGCAATCACGCTTGCTTACCAGAAATATTCCCCTAACTCAACAATAAAACTGTCGGGCTCTAGAAAATTTAAACAAAGAATCTGGAGGAGGTATAAGGAGCTACAGCAAGAGAAGCCGGATATTTATAATCGAGATATCGTAGGATATAAGCCAAATAGCAAAGATAAGTCTTATATTTCGGGCCTGAAAGAGATTGACTCGCCCTCTATCGGTGACCAAATAGATAATGAGAAGAATAAGAAAGAGTTATTCAAAACCACGAAGCTAAAGTATCGTAAAAAACAATAATTTTTTAGGTGTAGGTAAGTTGCTCTCTCGTTCAGTGGTTCCCCGTTAGTACACAAGCTAGATACAAAACAGAACATAACAATTCGTAATCAAAAGACTAGGCCAAAACCGGAGACCGGAACAACTATTTTACGAATGATCTATTTTTCGAAACCTACATTTATGAATCAATAAATCGACTACCGGCTTCAGCGAGTCATTAGTGGATAGTCTATTATCAAACCCTCTATTAATACGATGTGATCTATATTTTGTATAAG
>NZ_LWGG01000887.1:0-25761 GCF_001635365.1 Oleiphilus sp. HI0128
ATGCCGCCAATCATAGGAACCGTCATTTTGTAGAGCTGCTGGCTGATATTGCCTTCGGTAAGGTTGCGTTTTCTCAAAATATTAACGAATAGTTATACTTCAGTGTCGTAGGCTAGAGGATGAATAGAATCTTTAGGGGACTATATCACGAACTTCGATGAAAAGAGTGCTTAAAGGGAGGGGAGATCAGGGCGCGTCTTTTTGCTGTTCATTGGGTTTGCCCTCAGCTGGCGTTTCATCGGAGTTTTGTTTTGCATCACTATCATCGCTTGGTGCTTGCGTTTTGTGCTTATGTACCTGGCTCATTTTGGATCTGAGCACTTCCATCTGTTCCTCTTGAGTCTCAATCATTTCTTGTAAAGCATCTTCCTGCTCAGCGATAAAGTGAAGAGACATATTGAATGCTTGTTTAGTAAACTCAAGAACGCGTTCGTAGCCTTCATCCGATAGCTGTCTCGCTTGGTCTTGAGAACGGTAAATATTGATGAACTGTCGCTCTCTTTCATAATGAAGAGGAAGGCGTCCGGCACCCCAGTCATTCAAGATTTTCCATGTGTCTGGTGCGTAGGTTCTACTGTATTTGAGAATGAAAGGAATAGGGTCGTTTCTGGCAAGAAGGGCGGCCAGGCGGAGTATTAGTTCGAAAGAGAGAGTGGCTGTGCCATTCTCTACAGCTTCGATAACGGACTTATCTTTCAGGTTTACAGCTTCGCTAAGCTCACTAACTGTCAGGCCGGCAACCTCGCGAAGGTCTTTAAGGGACTGACCGGCAGATACCATAAGTTTTAATTGGTCCTGCGACTGAATGATGGCCTTGCCGACTTTATAGGACGTGCCGCCAGTTTTCTTAGCGAACTTGAAGGCGCTCGTGGTTGCACCTGAAACACGCCCTAAAAAGTTACTGATAGACTCTTCAGACACCCAAGGTTCAGTTTTTTCACTCTTGGAGCGAGAGTTTGCAGACTTTTTTTCATCTGACTTGGGCTTTTCAGAGTTTTTCTCGCTCATATGTCGTGCCACGCTATATCAGTGTCGAGTGTTACCGAATCAAGCTCTATTGCTAAAGAGCATTGGCTAAGGCATTCGCGCTAACTTGCTGTAAAGAAATAAAGTCTAATAAGACTTCAGCACTTTCCTCAACGATAAAGTCTGGTTCTTGTGCTTTGTCTGTTTCAATAGGCTTTTCATCTTCGCTGTCACGCCAGGCCTGAAGAGATTCAAATTCTGGCTTTTGTTCAAGTCGGCGGCGCTTGTTAAGTAAGTCCAAGCGTGCCTTGTCGAAGGCTTCGTCTTCGGTTTTTCGTTTTTGTTCGTTAATCGTTACTTTTTCTATACCGCGCTGAGATTCTAGTAATTCTATTTCTTCTAACAAAAGTACGTATTCAGGATGTTGTGTAATACGTGTGATATGGCTCTCGGCTAGTTTTTGGCTAAGCGGGCTCAAGGCGCCCACCTTGCTAAATTTGGCTGAAGCAATGGAGTCCCACTCAAGTGCGTGATCCAGGGCATCTTCACCTACTTTCGAAGTATCAATGGTGTCAGGTAAAATAATATCCGGGACAACGCCTTTGTGCTGGGTGCTAGCGCCAGAGATTCTATAAAACTTGGCTTGTGTTATTTTTAACTGGCCATGGTTAAGTGGGCGAACTGCTTGTACAGTCCCTTTGCCGAATGTTGGTGTACCCATTACGATACCGCGACCATAATCCTGAATTGCGCCAGCAAAGATTTCAGAGGCAGAGGCGCTTAGTCTATCTACCAAGACAATGAGCGGACCGTCGTACATCAGTTTAGGATCGGGATCATCCAATACCTCAATGCGGTGATTGGCTCCTCTGATTTGCACGGTAGGGCCTTCATGTATAAATAGTCCGGTTAGTTGATTAGCCTCATCGAGAGAGCCGCCACCGTTCCCGCGTAAATCAATCACAAGTCCGTCTAAAGCTTGTTCTGCCTGCATTTCTTTTAGTAATTTGAGCGTGTCTCGTGTCGTGCTCTTATAGTTTGGGTCACCTTCTTGCATGGCTTTGAAGTCAGCGTAGAAAGTTGGGATATCAATAACGCCAATTCGATGATTTTTTCCGTCGCGCTCTATATCAAGTACTGAACTGGCAGCCGCTTGTTCCTCGAGCTTAACTTTGTCGCGAACGATTTTAATTTCTATTGTGTCAGTATCTAGTTTGGCAGTATGCGGTATGACTTTGAGTCTGACTTTAGAATGCTTGGGGCCTCTAATGAGCTCAACGACTTCATCAAGTCGCCAGCCAATTACCTCAACCATATCGCCTTTCTCTCCTTGGGCAACACCAACAATACGGTCAGCAGAGTGAAGTTTGCCTTGTTTCTGTGCTGGCCCGCCAGCAACTAGACGGACCACTTTAGTAAATTCATTATCTGCTTGTAGTACGGCGCCGATACCTTCTAAGGATAAGCTCATATTAATGTTGAAATTTTCTGAAGAGCGTGGTGAAAAATAGGTGGTATGAGGATCGTATAGGGTAGTGAAGGCATTCATGTAGGCAGAAAATGCATCTTCACTTCTTACTTGTAGAGTTCGCTTTAGCTGGTTTTGATAACGCTTTAGTAAGGACTCTTTAATTTCTTCGTTGGTTTTACCGTCTAGTTTTTGAGACAGGGCCGTATTTTTAGTTCGCTTGCGCCAGATATTATCCAGCTCTGTTTCACTTGTTGCCCAGTCTACTTCTGAACGGTCAGTTAAAATATATTCGTCTTTAGTAAAGTCTAAGGTGTTCAGCTTGGTATTGAGAAATTCAATTTGTTTATTGAGGCGAGTGATTACTCGCGTCTGGTAGCGGTTATAAATTCTGAATGCAGGGTCTAACTGACCAGTTTTTAAGGCACTATCTAAGCGAAAGCGGTAAATCTCGAACTCTGTAATATCTTCGCTAAGAAAATAAATTCGAGAGGGATCGAGTGAATCAAGGTAGTTTTCGTAAACCTTCTCAGAAAGTGTTTTATCGATGTGCTGCTTGCGGTAATGATTTAGCGATAATGAGCGAGCAACATACAGGCTTGCTTCTTGTTGGGCTCTTGTTGGAGCGAGTTCTTCAGTAAATTCTGCTTTGCTTTCTTTAGCGTAAACAGAAAGGGAAAGCGAGCTGATTAGAACGCTAAGTAGAAGGGTGTAAATATTTCGCTTCGTTATCATCATAAGAATAATTTTGCCAATAAATGAGCATATAAAATATACGGTTACTTCCGATTGTATGTGATCAGCGCAGGCCTAGCCAGCCAAGATGCGATTAATTATTGTTAATTGGGTTGTGATTGGGTAACTAAATGAAAACAGGCTTTCTACCGCTTTTTGATCGCCATTTTGAAACTGGCTCTGTTGTTAATTGTTTTAGATGCTAGACTCTATCTTTAGATGCTTTAATGGCTGGGACGATCTACATGAGTGTAAATCGATCTAAACATAAAAATTGTTGCTGATAGTACGAGGTATATTAATGTCACTTCTTGATAATATTCAGAATTACTACGAATCCTTGGTAATTGAAACACTGGCTAAAGAGGTAGAAGGGCAGGATTTTGATGAGGATGTTCTCACCGATGTGCTTTGTATAGCCTTAAACCATTTGCCACCACGATACATTCGCCATGAAGTGGATATGTTTTTCTACACCTCACCCACTGAAAGTCATGAGGTTGAAGACAAGGCACGCAAAGCGGTAATCGACGCTTTGGAATATGTGAAGAAAAGTGATCGATACGAAAAGTAGCCGTTTAGAATAAACGTTACAATCTCATCGTGATGAAGCCAGCTTTCTATATTAGTTAGCTGGTTTTTTAATTTATGGCTTGAGACAAGTTCTTGGTTTGTCACTTTACTGCTCTCTGTTATGATAGCGCGTCCTTAAAACGCTTCGGTACTACTTGTCCTTATGAGCCTTAAAAAAACCTACAAAGTTATTTTTTATAATAATGAAGATATCTACGAGATTTACGCTTCTCATGTATATCCCTCGGAACTATACGGCTTCATTGAGGTGGAGCAGCTTCTTTTTGGTGAAAAGAGTCAATTGCTTGTAGATCCTAGTGAGGAGCGTTTGAAGAACGAGTTTACTGGTGTTAAACGAACTTATATTCCAATGAATGCGATCGTCAGAATTGATGAGGTTGAGCAAGAAGGCACGCCCAAGATCTCTGGAAGCCGCAGTTCTGTTGCCAGTTTTCCTTCGGGTGGGCGACCAGACAAGTCGTAGATCCTTCTGCCCGCGTTACTTATTATCAGAATAAAAAGCCAGGAGAATGACCATGTTATTTATTAGTCCATTATATGCTTCATTGTTAGTGATCCTTATCGTGTTTCTAGCTTATCGGGTGACAACCTTTCGTAGAGATGAGGGAATATCCATTGGTGATGATACTGGCTCAAAAGCAATGAAGAGCGCTGTGCGAGCGCATGCTAATGCAGTAGAGAATATACCTGTAGGGATTGCTTTACTGCTAATGCTCGAGTTAAACCACTTAACACCCTGGCTTATACATGTGTTCGGACTGACGCTACTATTGTCTCGTATTGCACATGCTTATGGCTTATCGAAGAAGAATGGTCCGACTAAAGGTCGTTTTTACGGTACTTTGTTTACATGGTTGTGCTTGCTGGCAATGGCCGTTGTTAATATTCTAATTTTAGTCACTCGATAAGACATGACACCAGAACGTTACCAAAAACTAAAGCGCACGTTAGACCTCAGACAGCCAGATTTAACGCTACTGACAGAACAGATTCATAAGCCGAGAAACATTGCTGCACTGGTTCGAACCAGCGATGCGGTCGGTATCCAAGAACTAAATATGGTATGGCCCTGGGATAAGCATCGCCCTTATAGTGGTACGGCAATGGGCAGTGATCGTTGGGTGGATATTGTTCGACATGAGTCAATGCCAGAGGCGATTGATACCCTGCATGAAAAGGACTATAAGGTTTATGCTGCGCATCTGTCTGATAGCGCAATTGATTATAGGGATGTTGACTATACTAAGCCTTGCGCGATTCTATTAGGTAATGAAAAGAAGGGCGTCAGTGATATCGCAGCGGCCAAGGTGGATCAGCATATTGTGATTCCGATGCTTGGTATGGTGGAGTCATTTAACGTATCGGTTGCCGCAGCCATTATTCTCGCTGAAGCGCAAAGGCAGCGGTCCTTGGCTGGGTCTTATGATCAGGTTCGTTTAGATGGTAAAACCTATCAGGAAACTTTCTTTCGCTGGGCGCACCCTAAAGTCGCTAGCTATTGCCACCAGAACAAACTTCCATATCCCGAAGTTAGTGAAGAGGACGGTGAGATAATAAACCCCTCACAATGGTATGCGAGTATCAGAGCTAAGCGTGATTCTGCTTCAGAATAAACTTTGAGCGATAAAAGCTCACTAGAACAAGACTCTCTCCTATGTTGAAAGCTATCTTTAGCCTTGCTGGCCCATTGGTAATAGGGCAAATCTCATTTGCTTTAATGGGTTTGATCGATACGCTATTGATGGGGCGTTTAGGGGTTGATGTGCTTGCTGGTGGTGGTTTGGGCGCAGTTGTATATCAATTCTTTTACATCGTTGGTATTGGTGCTTTAGTCGCTACGGCTAATATGGTTGCTTTTGCTAAGGGCAGTGGTAATCAAAGTGAAATCCACCGTGCAGTCTTGTCTGGTAGCTTATTGGTGGTGATTCTTTTTGTCGTCTTTGCTTTTGGCTTGGTTAATATCTCGCCTGTCTTACTTTTCTTTGGCCAGCTGTCTGAGCTGGTTTTTTTTGCTCAATCATATTTAGATCTTGTTTTATGGGCATTGTTGCCAGCATTTGGTTTTATCTTGATGCGCAGTTTGGTTGTTGGCTTAGGTAATTCAAGGCTTATTCTTCCTATTAGCCTAATAGCAGCCGTTTCAAATTACCCGGTTAGTCTGGTGTTGATGGAAGGCTATTTGGGTTTTCCAAAAATGGGCCTGGAAGGCATAGCCTTAGGAACCTGTATTATTTCCTGGGCGATGTTTCTGGGATTGGTGTTTTTGAGTTATCGACGCGATGAATTTAAGGGATTTCCTTTTTGGAAGGGCTGGCAAAACTTTTCTCTTTCGCAATTTCTTGAAACGCTAAGGCTTGGATTACCTATCGCTTTGGCCCATGCAATGGAGGTGGGAATGTTTTCGGCTGCAGCAATCATGATTGGGTGGTTGGGGGCGACAGCTCTGGCTGCTCATCATGTTGCGCTTCAGGCAGCTACCTTAAGTTTTATGGTGCCACTGGGGATCTCCCAAGCGGTTTCAGTTAAGGTGGGGGAGTTATACGGGCAGAATGCTGTTGGGCAGGTTCCACAAGCTGTGGGTTCAGGTTTTGTACTGGCACTTGTAAGCGCTTGTTTTGCTGCAATAATATTTATCTTTGCACCTGAAACTTTGGTGCAGCTGTTTGTACAAAAGGAACAGCTTCTAGCGGAGAATTACCAGGAATTTGTTCAGTTAGTGGCTTCAATTCTTCTAGTTGCTGCAATCTTTCAGGTGGTTGACGCTTGGCAGGTGATTAGTATGGGCGCCCTTAGGGGCTTTAAGCTTGGAGCTTCGCCGACATTGGCAGCGATTATTAGCTATTGGTGTGTCGGTATGCCTATTTCTTACTTCTTGCTGGAGCCCTATGGTGCGGTAGGCGTGTGGGGAGGTATGGGAGTAGGGCTGGCAGTCAGTGCGCTCGTGCTTTCAGCTTTGCTGTTTCGCGAGGTGCGACGACATAAGTCTATGCAGTCGCACTAGTTTCTGTTTCGCTGACTATTGAGGCGTTCGGCAGGAGTATTCAATGCTCCAATGAGACCAGAGGTCAATTCCCATAGCCGAGGCGTTGTAGAATAATGCGTTATCCAGCAAGCCGACCACCACATCTACTGGTGTAACCTCAGTAGTAACCTGGTTCCAGTCAAGGCCGACACAAACCTGACTTGTTTCAAGGGCATTGCTTAATTCAGCGAACTGATAAATGCTGTGGTGATACCACCTGCGGTAGCGCTTGCCTGAGCTGGCATCCAAATCGTCTTCGGATACATCTGATGAGAAGTCAAATAGAGACGGTACGGGGTCAGGCACGACTTCGCCATTTTCAAAATGGATCACTGCGCAGCCTTGGCTCATCGCTATTGTCGTCGCTAGCAGGGTGGCACTTAGTAATTTATTTAGCTGTTTCATGAATCGTCATTCTCCAGTTCACACCAGACTTTCGCAGTTCTGGGGAGGTATAAGCCTAGAGATAAGGTGGCAAATAGCACATCTGTTGCCGAGTATTTGCTTTGCATTTGTTTTACGGGTTGTTGGCGACAAATTTTGGTGACGTCAATGTGATGCTCGCCGATAAAGCCCCATAAAAAGAAATGTTTGGATTCTTCATAATGAGGGCGGTATCTGAAGTCAGAGGGGCCGCTTTCGGTAATGGTGACCGCAGCGCAGCCTCCCAAGCTAATTGCAAGAAATAAGACAAAGAGGGTAGAAATTTTGCTCATTGCGCATCCATGTATCAAACAGTCTATTATTCTGGGGAATTATAGCGAGTTTTGCGAGACTTCAGGCGAACCAGTATGCAAAAAAATGAAGTACCTGCGATAAAAGTTATACGAGGCCTGCTAAGAGGCGCCCGTATAAGCTAATGAGGCCAACTGTATTACTTGCTTAACTTCTCTTGCTGCGCTTTGATTGCTGCTTGCTTTTCAAGTTTACGTCGAGCAATCGTCTCGCTGACATCGCCACCAATGTGTTTCTCATGGCGCAGCTTAGCGAGTTCTATTTGCTTCTGTCGTTCAGCGAAGCGGGCTTTTTGTGCTTCGGTGTGCATGTCGTGACACCTTGGGCAGCTAACGCCCTCAACATAAAGCTCGCTAGATTTATCTTCTTCTGTAATTGGAAGACGACATGCATTACATTGATCGTAACGACCTTTCTCCAGTTGGTGATTGACTGCTACGCGTTCATCAAAGACAAAGCATTCGCCTTCCCACATGGTCTCTTCAGCTGGAACTTCTTCTAAGTATTTAAGGATGCCGCCTTCAAGGTGATAAACGTCTTCAAAACCTTGTTCTTTCAGGTAAGCTGTCGATTTTTCACAACGAATACCGCCCGTACAAAACATCGCGACTTTTTTGTGCTTTGCCTTATCCAGGTTTTCTGCAACGTACTGAGGGAACTCTCTAAAGCTTTCGGTTCGAGGGTTCAAGGCATGTTGGAAGGTGCCAATTTCGACCTCATAATCATTTCGCGTATCGACTAGTAGAACTTCAGGGTCAGAGATGAGTGCGTTCCAGTCCTTTGGCTTTACATAGGTGCCAACTACTTCCTTAGGGTTTATGCCTTCAACGCCCATGGTGACGATTTCTTTTTTCAGTTTTACCTTGGTTCGGGCAAACGGAGCTTCTTGGGTGAAAGACTCCTTATAGCTAAGATCGCTCAAACGTGGGTCTGACTTTAACCACTCAAGAAGTTTGTCTATGCCCGCTCTAGAGCCAGCAACGGTGCCGTTGATGCCTTCTTCTGCAAGTAGTAGGGTGCCTCGTACGTCGATGCTCTTCATCAATTCAAGAAGAGGGGTTTGAATCTCTTTGTAATTTTCGAGTGTGACAAATTTATATAATGCGCAAACAACGTAAGTTTGCTCGTTTGGTGTGGTAGACATGTTATTTCCTATCAGCATGACCGGAACGTAAATCCGGCGCCTTGGTTTAGTGTTAAGAACTAGTTTTCTTGCTTGTCCTTAATGTGTTCAAGAATCTGTTTTTTCAGGCTCTTGGGGATTTCTGTAATAGTGAGCGTATTTGACTGCTCATCAAACAAGATTGTTTGCTGCATAAGGTCTGATGAAAAGGACAGGCTTAAACCATTGCCCTTGCCAGAGATTCTGACCAAATGCTTTAGCTTACGAGTGTCTGGGCGCAGGGTTTGGCTGGTGTCTAGTTGCGCTTCTTGTTCTGCGAATTGAGCAAAGCGGGTGGGTTCATTTTCATCAAGGAAGCCCGATAGCTCATTAATCGGCACTGCTTCACCTAGCTGCTGCTGTTCAACGCAAAAGTCATAGGCTTTTTGATGAAGCTGAGCAGCTTGCTTGGGTTCGGTTTCTTTGGTGTAGCCTGCTAATACTTCCATTAGCGTTTCAGTTTCTTTTGCGCTGTCGATAGAGCTCTTGAAACCGATTGACTGAGTGAATGCTTCACCTATTTTGGCTTTTGAGCGTGCGCGGACCAAGCAAAGGTATGGGTCAGTACTTTCGCTTTCTGAAAGCCAGTCATCAAGGTCGATGCGCAGGGCAAGATCCATTTTATTTGTGTTGAGGTAGTCCACGGTATCGAGATTAAGCCCAGAGTCTAGGAGTAGGCCGGAATTTGTTTCCAGCGCAAAGATATAGACTCGAGGGCCATCTGCACGTTCCTCATGAACCGTAAGGATAGTGGCTTCAAAGCTCTCGCTGGTTTTATCCACTAGGTCTTTGAGTTGATTCATGTAGAGAAGGCTTAGCTTCTCGAAGCTGATTTTTCCATCCAGTTGCTCTTTCAACCAGTTTTGATAGGGGGCACTACTATAGTCTTCATCAAATTGACCGTGGAATTTACCTGCTTTGAATTGAAAGACTTTTTTAAGTTGACTGAAGAGTCCTTCATGATCTGCAGTGACGTCAGGTGCCTGCTCACAGAGTTGAATTTCTGAAGGTTGATCTTCTTGCCAGCGAGTAATCTTATGAAAAACTAGCGAAGTAATAGCCATGGATTGAGTTCTCTCTGTGTCCAATGAAATAAGGGGCTACGAAGTAAATCGTAGCCCCTGTCTTTGGGTTAGGCTTACTGAGATGAGTATCTCAGTGAATCAAATTTAGCTAAGCCCTTTTACCTGTTCAGGAATATCTACGTCAGATGTTGCTGATAGTACGGTATCTGCAATATCTGAACTGCCTTCCAATGAGGTAATTGCAATTAAGCCTGCTTCTTTAGCTGCCTTAGCAATCAAGAGTTTATCTGCATCGTTGTCGGCCATGTGAGAGGTGATCAACAGGCAAGTTCGACCCTGATTGAACAGCTTACGCTCAGCGGCTTGAGCGAGTACATCACCCGCTTCACCTGAGCAAGCAATAATCGAGGCTACCTGGTGATCTAAACGCGCTGCACGCTCTGCTTCGCTAACAGGTTCCCACTGTGCGCTAGTATCTTCAGCGGCTTCAACGATCATGCCTGCGCCAACCGTTACGTTGGTTAGACGGTCGATAATAATGAAGGCGCCCGTTGCTTTGTTTTCACCATATGGGTCAAACGCAAGTGTCTGGTTTGCATGGATCGTACACAATGCAATACTGTTAAGCTCTAGTTCGCTGGCATCCTTTTTCTCAAGCGTATTAACGTCAATTAAATGCTCAATTGACTGAATTGACGCTGAAGCCTGCTTGGAACCAAGTTTAATATCAATAAGCTTGCCTGGCTGAATTTTGTCTTCAGACATCCAAACGATATGTGCTTTTACCGCAGAACTTACCGTTGGGTGATTGTCAGACTGAACAATCATATCGCCACGACTGATATCGATTTCATCATTCAAGGTAAGCGTAACCGCTTGACCTGCGAAACCTTCATCCAGTGAACCTTCAAAGGTCACGACTTCTTTTACGGTACTGCTTTTACCCGAAGGAAGTGCAGTAATTTTATCGCCAGGCTTAACGATACCCGAAGCAATCGTTCCACAGAAACCACGGAAGTTAAGGTTAGGGCGGTTAACGTATTGTACTGGTAGGCGGAAGTCTTCCAGATTCTTGTCTTTAGCTATTTCGACTGACTCAAGCATCTCCATTAGAGGCTTGCCTTTGTACCAAGGTGTCTTGTCGCTATTGCTGATTGTGTTAACACCTTTCAGTGCAGAAAGTGGTGCAAACTGGATATCGCCCAAATCTAACTGGTCAGAGAATGAAAGGTAATCGCTCTTGATTTCATTAAAGCGCTCTTCGCTGTAGTCAACCAGATCCATCTTATTGATGGCAACGATGACGTGCTTAATACCCAGTAAAGAAGCAATAAATGAGTGACGTTTGGTTTGCGTTAATACACCGTGACGTGCATCGATCAGGATGATTGCCAGGTCAGCAGTTGACGCACCAGTTGCCATGTTACGAGTATATTGCTCGTGTCCGGGAGTGTCGGCGATGATGAACTTGCGTTTAGCAGTTGAGAAATAACGATAAGCAACATCAATGGTGATGCCTTGCTCGCGCTCAGCCTGTAGGCCGTCAACTAATAGTGCAAGGTCGATTTCACCTTCGTTGGTGCCGGACTTAACGCTGTCTTTCTTAATTGCTTCAAGTTGATCTTCATAAATCATTTGAGAGTCATGAAGTAGTCGGCCAATAAGTGTGCTCTTGCCGTCGTCAACGCTACCACAAGTAAGAAGACGTAGTAGTTCTTTTTGTTCGTGTTGCTTCAGATATTCGTTAATATCTTCACTGATAAGATCTGACTGGTGTGACATGTAAACTATCTCTTTATTTGCTGCCTCGCGCTGGGTCTTAGCGTGAGGCAATAATCTTGGTTGCTATGTATCAGCTTTGTACGTATATGCTGGCCTAGAAATAACCTTCGCGCTTCTTCTGCTCCATTGAGCCTGCCTGGTCGTGATCAATGACGCGGCCTTGTCTTTCAGAGGAGGTGGTTAGTAGCATTTCCTGAATTATTTCGGGCAAGGTTGTCGCTTCAGACTCAACTGCACCCGTTAGCGGGTAGCAACCAAGCGTACGGAAGCGTACCGACTTCATCTCTACCTTTTCACCTTCTTCAATCGGCATACGTTCATCATCAACCATGATCATGACGCCGTCACGTTCAACAACAGGTCGCTTCGCTGAGAAATAAAGTGGAACGATATCGATGTTTTCCAGGTGGATGTACTGCCAGATATCAAGTTCTGTCCAGTTAGATAAAGGGAATACACGAATGCTTTCACCTTTATTAATCTTACCGTTATAAGTATTCCATAATTCAGGGCGCTGATTCTTTGGGTCCCAGCGGTGGTTTTCATCACGGAAAGAGTAAACACGTTCTTTAGCGCGAGACTTTTCTTCGTCACGTCGTGCGCCACCGAAGGCTGCGTCAAACTGATATTTGTCCAGTGCTTGTTTAAGACCTTGGGTTTTCATTACGTCGGTGTGCTTGGCACTACCGTGAGTAAAAGGTCCGATGCCTTGATCAACGCCTTCCTGGTTGATATGCACGATCAGATCGAAGCCATACTTTTTAACGGTCTCGTCACGAAACTTGATCATTTCCTGGAATTTCCAGGTAGTGTCAACATGCATTAGAGGGAAAGGTGGCTTACCTGGTGCAAAAGCTTTGCGAGCCAAGTGCAGCATAACAGCGGAATCTTTACCGACAGAATAGAGCATTACCGGATTATCAAATTCAGCGGCTACTTCTCGAATGATGTGGATGCTTTCAGCTTCCAATTGCTTTAAATGAGTCAAATTGTATTGCGACATATATGTAACTCTTACCAGAGGTCAATAAACGAAAAAATCGTGTTTAAGTGGATAGCTGCTATTTCTATAGGCTGCTACCTAACAAAAGGGTGCGGAATTATAACAGGCTTGTCGCTAAATAATAAGGGATGTGGTGCTTTAGTGAGTGGTGGTGGAGTGCGCTTATATTCTCACTTATGCTAAAAGATCAGATGTTTAGAATATAATGTTCTATTTAAGATGTCTCGATATCAGTAAGAAATACGGATGTCTTGTGTTTAGTTTATCGCTGTTTGGCGGCTCTTTTTGGGGTGCTACATTGCTAGTACTAGGAGCGGCAGTAGGAACACGCTATAATCGCGTTTTTGATAATTAAGCCAAGAGAAGAAGATGGACGTTAAAGCCTATATGGTCAAAGTGGGTGAGGCAGCTCGTCAAGCTGCTAGCCAGATGACTTCAGTCAGTACCGGATTAAAAAACAAAGCTCTATTAGCAACCGCTGATGCTTTGAATGCCAAGCGTGATATGTTGATTCAAGAGAATAAAAAGGATCTTGAGGCTGGGCGTGAAAATGGTTTGGATGATGCGATGCTTGATCGTTTGGAGCTTACGCCAGCGCGTATAGATGGCATGATTGAAGGCTTGCAGCAAGTAGCAGGGCTTGATGATCCTGTTGGAATTATTAACGATCTCAAGTATATGCCTTCCGGTATTCAGGTTGGCAAGATGCGTGTGCCGCTTGGTGTGATTGGGATTATCTATGAGTCTAGACCAAATGTAACGGTTGAAGCGGCGAGCCTGTGTATTAAATCGGGTAATGCAACGATTCTTCGTGGCGGTTCAGAAGCTATTCATTCAAACAAGGCCATCGCGAGCTGTATCGCAATAGGTTTGTCTGAAGCTGGCTTGCCTGAAACGGCTGTTCAGGTGATTGAAACGACAGATCGCGCGGCAGTGGGTGAAATGATCACCATGCCAGAATATGTCGATGTGATCGTGCCTCGTGGCGGAAAAGGTCTGATCGAGAGAATCAGTCGAGACGCTAAGGTGACAGTAATTAAGCACTTGGACGGTATATGTCACGTGTTTATCGACCGTGATGCGGATATTGAAAAGGCGAAGGCAATTTCATTGAATGCAAAAACGCATCGTTATGGCACTTGCAATACGATGGAAACGCTTTTGGTTGATGCGCCTGTCGCTGAAGAGGTTCTGCCCCAGTTAGCAGTTTTATATGCAGAAAAAGAGGTTGAGCTACGTGGCTGTGAGCAAACTTGCACAATCTTGAATAATGCGGGTTTTGCTGCGAAGGATGCGACGCTGGAAGATTGGCAGACAGAATATCTTGCGCCGGTATTATCTATTAAGGTGGTAGAGGGTATGCAGGAAGCCATTGCGCACATCAATGAGTTCGGTTCGCACCATACTGACTCAATTGTTACCGAGAACTATACAAAAGGTCGTCAATTCCTAGCGAGTGTCGATTCCAGCTCGGTAATGATCAATGCCTCAACGCGATTTGCTGATGGCTTTGAATATGGTTTGGGTGCAGAAATCGGCATTTCAACCGATAAGATTCACGCGCGTGGGCCGGTTGGTCTGCATGGCTTAACTTCGGAAAAATTTGTGGTGCTGGGCGATGGGCATATCCGTCAGTGAGGCCTGCATTAATTAGATTCCTTATGAGAAGTCTAACTTCGTGAAAGTTGTTTTCGGTGGTACTTTCGACCCGGTTCATGTTGGTCATTTGCGCATGGCCACCGAGCTTGTCTCGGAACTGGGTGTCAACAGTGTCGACTTGATGCCTTGTTACCAGGCTGTGCATAAGGATAGTGTGTCGGCAAGTGCTGACTCTCGCCTTGAAATGTTGAAGCTGGCGACAGCTCATGACTCGTGTTTGAATGTTGATGAGCGAGAGATTCGGCGGGGTTGTCCAAGTTATACCATTGAATCAGTTCGCGAGATGCGTCAAGAGCTTGGTGATCAGGCCTTGAGTATCGTCATGGGGACTGATGCTGCGCGAGGTTTAAGAACCTGGCGTCAGGCAGAGCAGCTATCAAAGCAGACGCATATTGTTGTTGTAAAGCGCCCGGGTGAACTTGAAGGCGATATAAAGCAATGTCTGGAGCAACTTGGCTTTGAATGGGTTATGTCTGCCAATTACTTGCATGAGCAGCCGGGCGGCTTAGCTTTGATGCTTGATTTGACGCAGTTAGATATCTCTAGCACTGCCATTCGTGAAGCGGTCAGGAAAAATAAAAGCATTCGTTACCTTGTGATAGGTGCGGTTGAAGACTATATCTGTGATAATGCGCTTTATCGAGAGTGAGTTGCTGTTTTGAAACGCTGTTTCAGAGCAGGCAAAATTAACCAAATGGGGAACACAAAGAACGTATGCAAACTGAAGAATTGAAAACTGTAGTGGTCGAGGCTTTAGAGGATCTTAAAGCTGATAATATCTGTGTGCTGGATGTTAAAGATAAAACTAGCGTCACAGACTATATGGTGATCGCTTCAGGGACTTCGAGCAGACACGTTAAGTCTCTTGCAGAAAATTTGGTTTCCGAAGTAAAAGATAAAGGCGGACGGCCTTTAGGTATTGAAGGTGCTGATGGCAGTGACTGGGTTTTGGTTGATCTGGGCGAGGTTGTCGTTCATGTGATGCTTCCCGCTTCACGCACATTTTATGACCTGGAAGGCTTTTGGCGTGATGGCCCGGATGCCAGTGCCTCAATGACTGAGCATTAACTATAGCCTTTTCTTTAGTTTTTCCTTTGGCTTATGTAATAAGCATAATTCAATCTCTGCACTGTTTGTGAATTGCGATAGCGATGAAAATAAAAATACTTGCTGTTGGTACTAAAATGCCGAAGTGGGTGACGGAAGGCGCAAACGAATATGTTAAGCGCCTTCCTAAAGACCTTCCTTTAGAGTTTATCGAGATTCCCTTGGGGAATCGTAGTAAGAATGCCGATATCAAGCGCGCTATTCAAAAAGAGAGTGCGGCTATACTCGCTCAAATTAATAGTCAGGATCATGTTGTTGCGCTTGAGGTTAAAGGTGTTAACTGGAGTACGGAGAAGTTAGCCTCTAACCTTGAAAACTGGCAAATGAGTGGCAAAAATCTAGTTATTCTTATTGGTGGGCCGGACGGCTTAAGCAATGAATGTCGAGCTCGTGCTGATCAGCAGTGGTCTCTCTCTGCATTAACATTACCTCATCCCATTGTTCGTGTTGTGCTTGCTGAGCAGCTATATAGGGCTTGGACGGTTACGCAGAATCACCCTTATCACCGTTCATGATTAAAAAGAGTGTTTGCAGTGTATTCGATCTATTTCAGGGGAGTTGGGTTTGAAGTCTGATCGTCGCCTTAAGGACTCGAATCGAGAGAAGCGAATTTATGCTTTTCGCACGATTGTGGCGTCAATCTTTGTCTTGAGTTTGACGGGCGGATTGATCTTCCGCATGTACTACCTGCAGATTACTAATCATACGCATTTTCAAACTTTATCCGATAAGAATCGCATGCAGTTGCAATCGATTGCACCAAACCGTGGTTTGATTTATGACCGAAACGGTATTTTGCTAGCTGACAATCGGCCAATTTTCAGTGTCGCGATTACACCAGAAGACAGCGCCTCCATTGATGAAAGTATTGCTTCGATTGCCCAAGTCATATCAATTTCTGATGATCATGTGAGGCGCTTTAAAAAACGTTTAAAACGGGCCAGAAGACCATTTCACCCTGTTATTCTAAAAAGTAAGTTGACCGAGAAAGAAATTGCGATGCTCGAGGTGCGCAGGCATGAACTGAAGGGAGTGAAGGTACTTGCCGAGCTCGCTAGACACTACCCGATGGCGAAAGATACTGCGCATTCGATCGGTTATGTCGGAAGAATAAATGAAAAAGAGCTAAAAAAGGTCGATGAGCAAAACTACTCGGCGACTAACTATATCGGCAAGCTTGGAGTTGAAAAATTTTATGAGTCAGAATTGCATGGTCAGGTTGGCTTTCAAACCGTAGAAACAAACGCCAGTAACAGGGTTTTGCGGGTGTTGGATAGAAGTGATCCGGTGCCAGGTAGAAATCTTACTCTACATATGGATGCACAGCTGCAAAACCGGGCAGTGGAGCTACTTGGCTCAAATAGGGGAGCCGTGGTCGCAATAGAGCCTGAAACCGGCGGCATACTGGCAATGGTTAGTACGCCGAGCTTTGATCCAAATGCTTTTGTTACGGGGATTGATTACAAGTCTTATGGCGAGCTAAGAGATTCTTTGGATCTTCCTTTATTTAACAGGGCATTAAAAGGGCAGTATCCACCTGGCTCTACGATTAAGCCTATGGTCGGTTTAGGCGGTCTTGATACCAATACGACCACGCGAGAGTTTAGCATTTGGGATGAGGGACGTTATCAATTACAAAATGATGAGCGGATATATCGCGACTGGAAGCGGGAAGGGCATGGGCGTATAAATTTAAGATCTGCTATTGCTCAGTCATGCGATACCTATTTTTACGATCTCGCGTTTAAAATGGGTGTTGATCAGATGTCTAAGTATTTAGGCTATTTCGGTTTTGGGAGTAATACTGCTTTGGATATTTCTGAAGCAAGATCCGGGATTTTACCAACTCGTGAGTGGAAGAAGGCCCTAAAAGGTCGCTCTTGGTATCCAGGTGACTCACTGAACCTAGGGATTGGTCAAGGTTTTATGCTTGCAACGCCATTGCAGTTGGCAACGGCTACAGCATTTTTGGCAAACCGGGGACGCTGGGTTGCACCAACTCTATTGAGGTCGATTTCCCTAAGAAAGGGAGAAAGCGAATATTCTGCTCGCCGTCGTGAGGTTGAAATGCCTGACCTTGATCTTAGCAGGCCGGAAGACCTTGATTATATTATTGAGTCGATGGCTGATGTGATGCATGGCCGTCATGGGACGGCTCGCGGTAGTGGTCGCAATGCTAGTTATAAAATGGCGGGAAAAACCGGAACAGCTCAGGTAGTAGGTATTGCTCAGGGCGAAAAATATGATGCTGAAGCCTTGATCGAGAGACATCGAGATCACGCTTTATTTGTTGGTTTTGCGCCGTTGGATGAGCCCCAAATTGCCGTGGCGGTGATTGTTGAAAATGGGGGAGGAGGAAGTAGTGCTGCTGCGCCAGTTGCTAGGGCCATGTTTGATGAGTGGTTGATTTCTCTCGGGCATATAGCTTCCTCTAATCCAGATACTCCAAAGGAATAGTCGTTTTGATATTTGAGTCGCGAATCAAATGAGTAGAGAGTTTCTAAGGCAGATGCCCGGGGCAGAAAGTCACTTGCGCAATAGTGGTGGTCTTCTGTTTCGCTTGCACCTAGACCCGATCATGTTGGGCTTGCTTCTATTGTTGTGTGCCGTTGGTCTGGCTATTTTATATAGCGCAGGTGGTCAAGATATGGTGTATGTCGAAAAACAGGCGACACGCTTCGGTATTGCATTTGTTGTGATGTTTGTTTTTGCTCAGCTAGATCCCAATGTCTACCGGCGTTGGTCTCCATGGCTATATGTTATTGGTGTCGCAGCGTTGATAGGGGTTATTTTCTTTGGAACGGGTGCTAAAGGTGCACAGCGATGGTTACAGCTACCAGGTTTACCGCGTTTTCAGCCCTCTGAGTTTATGAAGTTGGTGGTGCCGATGATGGTTGCATGGTTTTTGGCTGCGCGTTATTTACCTCCAAGCTTTAAGGCTGTCATGGGATCATTGGTGCTCGTTTTTATTCCGGTATTGCTCATTGTTAAGCAGCCGGATTTGGGGACTTCAATCTTAATTGCCGCCTCGGGTGTTTTTGTATTAATGTTTGCGGGTTTGAGCTGGAGGCTAGTCGGGGGCTTTGCTGTTTTACTCGCATCTTTTGCGCCGCTTATGTGGATGTTTGTGATGCGAGATTACCAAAAACAACGTGTCCTAACTTTTCTCGACCCAGAAAGTGATCCGCTAGGCTCAGGTTGGAATATTATTCAATCGAAAACGGCGATTGGCTCTGGCGGCACCTGGGGGAAGGGGTGGCTTGAAGGTACTCAGTCTCAACTGAATTTTTTACCTGAAAGTCATACCGATTTTATTATTGCAGTCTGTGCAGAAGAGTTTGGTTTTGTTGGCGTCTTGGGGTTGTTGCTTCTATATTTACTGATTATATTCAGGGGGCTGTTCATAGCGCTTAAGGCTCAGGATTCATATGGTCGTCTATTGGCGGGCAGTCTGGTCATGACATTTTTTGTATATGTTTTTGTAAATATCGGTATGGTAAGTGGTATCTTACCTGTTGTGGGTGTGCCACTTCCGTTGGTAAGTTATGGCGGCACCTCTGCGGTAACTCTAATGGCGGCATTTGGTGTACTGATGTCAATTCATACTCATAGAAAGATGCTGTCGCGCTAAGCGAATTGCGAACAATAAAAGGATTATGTATGCGTTCAGGAAATAAATTGTTTTTTGTAATCTCAGCTTGCCTGATGCTGTTGTCGGTTTCTTCGGCAAATGCGAACTATATTGAGCACGAAAAAGCTAAAAGCTTTATTGATATGATGGTTAGTAAGCACGGCTTTGAAAGTGCAAAGTTAGCTGAAATATTTTCTCAGGCAGAAAAGAAAGATAGTATTCTGAAAGCAATTGCTCGACCTGCAGAGAAGCGCCTCGAATGGAAGGGTTATCGAAAGATATTTCTTACCGATGATCGAATTAAGAAAGGTTTAGCCTTCATTGAAGAAAACCGAGAGAGCCTAAACCGGGCTCAGGAAAAGTACGGTGTTCCGGTTCATGTTATTGCTGCCATAATAGGTGTTGAAACTCGCTACGGCCGTAACAAGGGGAGTTATCGTGTGGTGGATGCACTTTCAACTTTAGCTTTTGACTATCCGCCTCGTTCAAAGTTTTTCACAAAAGAGTTAGAGCAAGTATTTCTTCTGTCTAAAGAGCAGGGCTTTGCAGCCTTAGACTTGAAAGGCTCATATGCGGGTGCGATGGGTTACGGCCAGTTTATCCCAAGTAGCTATCGTCACTACGCAGTTGATTTCGATGGCGATAAGGTTGCGGACATTCTTAATAACGCTACCGATGCGGTGGGAAGTGTTGCTAACTATTTTAAGATGCATAAATGGTCCGAGGGGCAGCCAGTCGCTTTTCAGCTAGAAAAGTCAGACTTAGGAGAGGGTTATCAAGAGCTTGTTCATAAGAAGCTCAAGCCGTCGCATATGGTAGCTGATTTTGAGGCACACGGTTTGCGTCTTCCTGCTGGTTTGGATAAGAATATGCCTGCGAAACTTCAGATACTTCAAGGGGCTACCGGTGAAGAGTATTGGTTAACCTTGAGGAATTTTTACGTGATTACTCGCTATAACCATAGTCATTTATATGCGATGGCAGTTTACCAGCTTTCCGAGGCTCTAAAGCTAGGAATGAACTAAGGTGTTGAGTAGTTTGCGTTGCATTCTCTTGTGTTGCCTGGCCCTGCTTTTGCTGGCTTGTAGTAGTTCTCGCTACAGCATGAAGCATGATGTCGGGCCTACTGGAGAGTTCGATGTATCCAAGGTGCCAGATGCAATCCCTAAATGGGAGCCAATCAGCCCAAAAGGCAATTACTCTCCTTATACTGTGCGAGGAAAGGAGTATCACCTGCTCGATTCGATTAAGGAGTATCGCGAGGAGGGGATTGGCTCTTGGTACGGCTTGAAGTTTCATGGTGAGCTGACTTCAAATGGTGAGATTTATAATATGTATGCCATGTCGGCAGCGCATAAGACCTTGCCTCTTCCTGCCTATTTGAAGGTGACAAATCTCGAAAATCAAAGGTCGGTTGTGGTTAGAGTTAATGACCGTGGGCCATTTCATGAAGGTAGAATATTAGATCTATCTTATGCCGCAGCCAAGAAGCTGGATTACCACAACAAAGGAACTGCCAGGCTTTTACTAGAATCAATCGTTGTACCAAAACCAACAGTGAGTGGTGAGGAGGCTTCGGGGGTAAAAGAAAGCAAAGACCGCTTAGCCTATTTTGTTCAAGTGGCGGCGCTATCTAATCAGGCTTCGGCTAATAACCTTCTCCAGCGTCTACAGAGAATGGGCTTGGCTCACTCTGCGTTTGTAGGGAAGGCTGAAGGGGCTAATATCTATCGTGTCAGAGTTGGACCAGTTGATGACATGAGCGCTGCAGAAAAGTTAAAGGCTCATTTATCCGACAGTGAGGTTGGTGCACCTGTTGTGATTAGTCGTCCTGTGTTGGCTCCGGGCTCTTAGGTATATGGGCTTCTTTCTCAGGCTTCATGTTTTCAGCTTGTGAAAAATCGAAGCCGCAATCTCCGTCTAGCTGTTCAGGGTCGTAGCGAATTCCACAGCCTGCTTTAACTGTTTGTGCGCTGTCAACAGAGCCGTTTTTGAGTTCCTTCATTTCGTTTATACCTCTTCTTGTTCGTTAGAAGTCTGTATTAGCTGAAGCGTTAATTTTAATACAGATTGGCTTATTGGTCTTCGCTTATGGATGAATCGATTGCTGAATTCGGTTAGACTTGCTTTCTTCAATATATGTCACTTCGTTCATATAAATCAAAATCGGGTTTTTAATGATGTTCAGATCACTAGGTAAGGTGTTACCACTTTATTCTTTGTTGTTACTTCTCGGATTCCATGTTGCCGACGCATTTGCTAAGCCAGCTCTTATTCCTTCTCCGCCACAGGTTTCAGCTAGCTCTTATATTTTAATGGATGCCACGAGTGGCGAAGTAATCGTAGAGCATGAAAGCTACGTTCAGTTGCCACCCGCCAGCTTGACTAAGATGATGACCGCATACATCGTCGAAAGCGAAGTAGCTCAAGGTAATATCAATTTATATGACGAGGTTCCAGTGAGCGTTAAGGCTTGGCGCACTGGCGGGTCAAAAATGTTCATCAAGGAAGGCTCAAAAGTTTTGCTTGAAGAGCTGCTCAAAGGCGTAATTATTCAGTCAGGCAATGACGCAAGTATTGCGCTATCTGAGTATGTTGCTGGTAGCGAAGATGCATTTGCCGATATCATGAATCAGCAAGCTCAACTACTGGGCATGACAAACTCCAACTTTATGAACGCTACAGGCTTGCCTGCTGAAGGGCATTATTCATCAGCCTCTGATTTGGCAAAGCTGGCTCTTGCGATCATTAATGACTTTCCTGATCAGTACCCTTTGTATTCTGAAAAATACTTCACCTATAACAATATAAGGCAGCCAAACCGCAATCGCTTGTTGTGGCGTGATAAGTCAGTCGATGGCTTAAAGACCGGACATACTGAAGAAGCAGGTTATTGCCTTGTCGCGTCAGCTAAGCGCAATGGTATGCGCTTGATTAGTGTTGTCATGGGTACGAATAGTGAAAATGCCAGAGCTAAAGAGACACAGAAGTTGTTAAACTATGGCTTTAGATATTATCAGACGCACGAACTGTACAAGGCTGGTGAAGTACTGACAGATAGCCAGGTTTGGAAGGGTGCTTTGGATTCTTTCCAGTTGGGCTTAGCCGAAGACGTAATAGTAACGATTCCTCGGGGTCAAAAAGATGACCTTAAAGCAGAGCTTAAAGTAGATAATGTAATTGAAGCGCCTGTTGCCGTGGGACAAGAATACGGCCGCTTACTTGTGTCTCTTGACGGTAAAGTAATTGTTGATGAAGCTTTAGTAGCTTTGGAGCCCGTGCCCGAGGGTGGCTTCTTTAAACGCCTGTTGGATATGATTAAGTTGTTTTTCATTGGTTTGTTTTCTTAATGAAAATTAGTTCTTGGTTGGAGGTAGTGTGATGATAAAGAAACCTGTGATACTGAGTAACTCTTCAGCTAAAGGTCTATCAGCTTCTTCATCTGAAGATGAAGTTAAAATAGAGTTTCCTTGTGATTATCCGATTAAAGCAATTGGTTCTAATAATATTGATTTGAAAGCTTTGGTGATTGAAACCGTTAAGGTTCATGCTCCAGACCTGGATGAGAATCGGGTTACCTTGAATGAAAGCAGCAAGGGAACCTTCGTCTCGGTGCGTTTTCATATATACGCGACTGGCGAAGCTCAGTTAAAAGCGATACATGAAGCCTTGATGGCGACTGGCCATATAAAAATGGTTATCTAGTCTGGCATGTTGATCTGAGGGCGATAGCGATGACAGAGAAAGCTCAAAACTCAAATGGCCCAGCGTTTGGCCAGCATTTACAAGTAAAAATGTTACACGGTCTCCAGCCTTATGAAAAAGTCTGGCGAGCAATGCAGGAATTTACCGACCAGCGCGACGAGCAGACCGAAGATGAAATATGGGTGCTGCAGCATGAGCCTGTTTTCACGCAAGGGCAGGCCGGAAAAGAAGAGCATATTCTAGCGCCAGGAGATATTCCTGTTGTACCTGTCGACCGGGGTGGTCAGGTTACCTATCATGGCCCGGGACAACTTGTAATTTATCTTATGCTCGATATAAACCGTATGGGAATTGGTGCTCGAGACCTTGTTTCTAGAATAGAGCAGGCTTTGGTCAATATGTTGGCCTTATACGGTATTCAGGCTGCACCTAAAAAAGATGCTCCCGGTGTTTATGTGGGAGAAGATAAAATTGCTTCACTGGGCTTGCGTATCAGGCATGGGCGTTCGTTTCATGGTTTGAGTCTCAATATCGATATGAACCTTGAGCCTTTTGGGCGTATTAACCCTTGTGGCTATCAAGATCTCAAAATGGTTCAGCTGTGTGATTTCCAAGAAGATGTTGCTGTTGAGAGAGCGGCAGGTTGCTTGGTTAATGAGCTGCGAAAGTCTTTTTCCTATGACGATATTGTTATGGAATATAAAGACAGTTAATTGCTCAAAATTAAATTTAGTAGAAGGTAGTTATGACAGATTCTCCCAAGGGTAGTGCCGACGCGAAGACAGGCAGTAGTGCTAAGACGATTAAGCGAGCTGTGCAGGGTGAAAAGCTTCGTGGCGCCGAGAAGGTCGCCAGAATACCCGTTAAAGTCATTCCTACTGAAAAAATGCCACGAAAGCCAGACTGGATTCGCGTTCGGGTTCCGGCAACCCCAAAGATTGATGAGATAAAGGGTAAGCTACGTAAGCATAAACTACATAGTGTTTGTGAAGAGGCTTCTTGCCCGAATTTGGGAGAGTGCTTCGGCGGCGGCACCGCTACCTTCATGATAATGGGGGATATATGTACTCGACGATGTCCGTTTTGCGATGTTGCTCACGGTCGTCCCAAGCCACTTGCTGAAAACGAACCTCGTGAGTTAGCGATTGCAATTGCAGATATGGCTTTGCGTTATGTTGTGATTACCTCCGTAGATCGTGACGATTTGCGTGATGGTGGTGCTCAGCACTTTGCTGATTGTGTAAACGAAATCAGAGAACGTAGCAGCGATATTGAAATTGAGATATTAGTGCCAGACTTTCGTGGCCGTATGGAAGTTGCGCTCGATATCCTAAAGCAAACACCGCCAGATGTGTTCAACCATAACCTTGAAACAGTTCCTTCTCTTTATAAAAAGGTTCGTCCTGGTTCTGATTATCAATGGTCTTTGGATTTGCTCAAGTCTTATAAGGCTTTGGCTCCCAATGTACTAACCAAGTCGGGTTTGATGTTAGGAATTGGTGAAACGATTGAGGAGGTCGAGCAAGTGATGCGTGACCTTCGTGCGCATGATGTTGATATGTTAACCCTGGGGCAGTATTTGCAGCCGAGTAAAGATCACCTGGCTTTAGAGCGTTTTGTCACGCCACAAGAGTTTGATGATTTAGCGGTGCTTGCCAAAGAGCTTGGATTCAAACATGTTGCTAGTGGCCCAATGGTCCGCTCTTCTTATCATGCAGATAAACAAGCGAAGGGCGAATCTCTGCCAAAAGTGTAGCTTATGTCAAAGTCCAAGAAAGACTCTAATACTCAAAGTAATAAAACAGTTTCAGCTATCAAAACGGGTAGCTTTGAGCGTCGTTTGAGTCTGACTAAAGCAGGCTTACTGGCCGGTACGCGGATGGCTGGTCATATGACTACCTCTTTATTTTCCGGCAAAGAGGCTAGAGCTGAAAAGCGCAAAAAGGCACTTTCGGATCAAGCTCACTTTCTTGTTCGTGAGTTAGGAATGCTGAAGGGGAGTGTGGTTAAAATCGGGCAGGTCATGGCGCTTTATGGCGAACACTTTCTGCCACCTGAAGTTACCGAAGCTCTCCATACTCTTGAAGAAAATACTACTGCGCTGGAATGGCCTGTCATTCGAGGTGTTTTGTTCGAGCACCTTGGCGCAGCGAATATGGATAAGCTTGAAGTTGAAGAAGAGCCAATAGGCACAGCTTCGCTAGGACAGGTTCATCGTGCAAAAATAATCGAAACAGGTGAAGTCATTTGCTTGAAGGTTCAGTACCCGGGAGTTGCTCAGGCAATTGATGCCGATCTGGATGCTGTCGCACAAATACTTCGCTTGGCGAGGGTGGTTACTGCAGGACCAGCGTTTAACGATTGGTTGGAAGAGGTTAGAGTGATGATGCATCGGGAGGTAGATTACCACCTAGAAGCTGAAACGACAGCCCGCTTCTCTCAAATGCTTCAAGATGATCCTCGATTCATTGTTCCAAAAGTGTATTTTCAGTTCTCCTGCGAAAATGTTATGGCTACAAGCTACGAAGAGGGTGAAAATGTTTCTAGCGAGCGTGTTGCTGAGTTGTCTCAGGCGCGTCGTAATAATCTGGCTAAATCATCTTTGGCGCTGTTTCTGCAAGAGTTGTTCGTCTGGCACGAGATTCAAACTGATCCAAATTTCGGTAATTATCGAATACGAATTGGTGAAGAGAGTGGCAAAGATAGAATAGTGTTACTGGATTTTGGCGCTGTGCAAAAGTATCCACAGCAATTTATTAACCCTGTATGTCAAATGATTTCAGCTGCTTATGAAGCTGACCTGGAAGGTGTTATTCGTGGTGGGATTGCGTTAAAGTTTATGCAAGCAGACTGGCCGCGAAAAATCCTGGAAGAGTTTGCCGGGGTTTGTATTGCAGTGCTGGAGCCTTTAGCGAAAGACCAGTCTGCTGCGGGTTCTGAATCTTTTAATGAGCAGGGAGAGTATCGTTGGCGCGATAGTGATTTGCCTTCACGTATTGCCAAGCGAGCTGCTGTTTCGGCAATTAGTCGTTACTTTAAAATTCCGCCAAAAGAATTTGTGTTCCTGAATCGAAAGCTGGTAGGCGTCTATACCTTTATTTCGGTACTTAATGGTCAGTTTAAGGGGCAGGACCTATTGGCACCTTATGTTGAAGCCTTTAACGTCC
>NZ_LWGG01000888.1:0-1057 GCF_001635365.1 Oleiphilus sp. HI0128
CTGGCAAACTAACACTATTAATAAGGTTCGCCCTGAAGATGGCGCGCTACTTCTATCATTACCCGGCCCTTCAACACTACCTTCTTATCAGTCTAACCCTTCTGTCACCAATGCTCGTCCTTTCGGTATTACCTGGGATGGTCGCGACTTGTGGGTAGCAGACCAACAAGAACAAAAGATATTTCGGGTTGACCCCACTGACGGTAGCGTGGTCGGTTTTTTTGAAACACCAGGCTCAAACCCCAAGGGCTTAAGCTGGGACGGGGAACTAATTTGGCACGCTGACCAAACAACAGGCCTAATTTACGCGATTGAAACAGGTGTCATACCTTTCGGTATCACAGGCTGTATCGAAAAGAATGGTGTAGCAATCGAAGCAGACCTACTTCTCAGCCAAACAGCACAATCGGATATAACCACAAGCACCGATGTGGATGGTTGCTTCCAGTTTACCAATTTTGTTGCTGGCTCCCCGATTCAGCTTCAAGCAAACGAGTCAGGTGTTGACCTTAAGCCGGTTATTACACTTAGTGAAACGTCACCTGGTTCAACTGATGTCACCCTCTTGGTCGGCGATACCTATGCAGAGCCTGGCTTCGTTGCGATAGACCCAGAGGACGGTGACATTAGTGTCGATGTTATCACTAGACCAAACGTCCTTGATACTCCCTCTATTATTGATACTTCCACCCCTAATAACTCCGGCATTCAAATTGAATACGATGTTGTCGACAGCCAAGGCAACAACGCGACAACAGTTATCCGAACTGTATACGTCATCGAAGAAGATACTACTGCACCAGTGATCACTCTTATTGGTGACGACCCTACTTATGTTGAACAGCTTTCGACTTATAATGAAGAAGGCGCTACCGCTATCGATAACCGTGATGGAGATATCAGCGCCAACATTATGATCAGTGGAAACGTCGATTCTGACACTGCCGGCACTTACACACTTGCTTACGATGTTACCGATGAAGCTGGCAATGTAGCCACGACCGTAACGCGCGAGGTGATCGTTCAAGATACGACTGCACCAGTAATAACACTTATC
>NZ_LWGG01000889.1:0-3489 GCF_001635365.1 Oleiphilus sp. HI0128
CATGACATGGGTTAGCCTTTGGATAGGAGCATTGATGGATCGGAATATGGCTAAATTAATAATAAGAATAATCACAGTCAGTACGCCGGTTATCATATAGAAGGTTGACTTACTTCGTGCTTTGGTTGCCTCTAACGAACTGTTCATCATGGCAGATAACGAAGTAAGCTGTTCCTCGCTTTGATGGATGGTAGCACGTAGCTGACCGAGCAAGCCTGTTTCGGGGCTTAATCCAAGTTCTTGTGTCTTAACCGTTAGCTTTCTAAAGTCATAAGCGTAAGCGTTCAGGTTTTTTCTGACCTGGTCTTTAATTTGCGAAGGTAGCGCTCTGCTATCCAAAGTAGACATTATTGCCGCCATATCAGTATTAAACTTATCGATGTATTTTGTGTCTAGTCGCAGCATAAAGTCTTTTTCTCGACGACGTAACATAAGTGTTTCCGCAAGCAGTTGGTAGTCTTTTAGCTCAGTAATAGCGGACTCAGCACTGTGTACTGATGCTCGAAGAGTACCGTAAAGCCCGGTTTTAGGTGTTAATCCTATTTCTTTTTGAGTTTTCGATATGGTTAAAAAAGTTTGATGATAGCTTTTTATTATGTCGCCTAATTTGGTGAGATTATCTTCAGTGTCAAACCCAAGTGAGTTGTTTAATACTTTTAGTTCGCTAATTTCTTTGTTTAGCTTTGCAACATTATCAGAGAATCGTGTGACGTATTTTTCATCTTTCCTGGTGAGGAAGTCCTTTTCATTCCGTCTCAAGGTAAGCATGTTAGAGTTAAGCTTTTCAATGGACACAAGCGAAGAAGCTGACTCTGATAGTGTCTTGCTAAAATTGAGCTCGACTAAGATGATTGTAAGCATACCAACTAATGTAATAGTGCAGATTGATAAGAGCTTAGATTTAATTGATATGTTATCTAACAGTTTGGACATATTTGACCCCCTATTGCCTATTCCAGAAGCTCGTTACCTATGAAGTTGAGCTGTATCACAGATAGTATAGTTGAGTTTTGACTTTTAGGAGCTTGAAAAATGGACTTTTGTATTTGTGTGTTTAGGCGCTCAAGAGATGGTTATCCCAGGCAATTTTGAGGCCTGGGTTGGATAAGTTTTGACTAAGTTCTTTTGTTGTATTGTTGTAGTGGTAAAGGTTGCCTAAGCCGTTGGAAATAACAAATTCATTGTTTCGATAGCTGGTTAAACCGCAGCCATCTTTACAACGAAGACTGCTTAAATAGATTAATTGATCAAAGTCCCAAAAGGTAATCAAATCTCCTTTGGGTGAGGAAACCGCGGCAGTTTTTCCTATGGGGTCAAAACAAACGCTGCCACAATAATGCTTCATGGCATAATTAACATCATCGGGTGCCCAAAGAGGTTTGAGGTCTTTCCCTCGTTGGTGGTGGGCAACCAAGGGAACGCTGTCAGTTTTATCTCCTTGATACTGTAGGCCGATCACCACTTCATCTCTTTGGTTGATATCGATGTGACGAATGCTCAGCTGGTGGTATTCCTCTTTTAACTTTACTTGCTCTAGTAAGTCACCACTCGTAAGCGAGACATAAGTTAGTGAAGGGGACATGGTATCGAGGTTCAGCTTTACACGACCTTTATCCGGGTGTGTGAGAATACCTCCATTGGCAATAACTAAAGTATCCGTGTCGCTGCAGAGCTTTATTTCATGTGGACCAATACCATGGCTTGAGAGCTGGGCGTGTACGCGATAATCGTTGAGCACATCTCTCACAAAAAGCCTTCCTTGACCCGAATCTATGTGATTTTCAGTGCTGACCAAATAACGTCCATCAGGTGTGTAAAGAGCATGCCCGTAGAAGTGGAAACCCTGTTCAGGCTGAATATGTTTTATCACTCTGCCTGATTTGATTGAAGATACGATTATGTATTGACCAGGACGCCGCCCAATGACTGCTATTTCTTCTTTATGAGGGTGCTTGATCACCTGGTGAGCTCTGGCGGGAAGCTTAAGCCGACTGACAGGTTCGCCATTTCCTTGTAAGCAAATTACCCAATGCTGACCGTGTCTATCCCTAGCTGCACTAATGAGCAATTCTGAGTCGTTTTCCTTGGCGAAGGCATTGAATGGGCTGAGTAAGCTGCTTGCGACTATAGATCCAAGGAGCTGTCTTCGGCTTAGCCTTGTGTTTTCTAATGTCGAGAGTTTGTCAGTCATTAATCACCATCTCGACTGTTAAAGCCAAGGTGAATACCCAAGGCCGATACTGATGTTTCGAGCTCCTTGTGTAAGGTGCCTATTTTCTTATAGATGTCTAATGTTGCCTGGTAGCCTTCAGCTGTTCTGACTGCATTTTCCAAAGGTGTATTGATCTGCTTAATTGCATCGACCAGGGCCGTGTATTGATGGCTAATTGAATGGTATCTTTCAGGGGGGAGTATGTTGGCTAGCCCTTCAAACATAAGCTGAAGGCTAAGAATATTCAACTCAATATTGCGCAATGAGCGTTGGCTTCTCCATGATTCCAGTCGCTTATATTTTTCTTTCCCAAACGCGCTGCCAAGCGGGCGTTTAAGCTTTAAGTCTCGTATGACTTCCAAGGGTTCGATCATTGTTTTTAATAAAGCTGTGGCGGCGTCGATGTCGTCTTCGAAGTAGCCGTCTAGTTGTTTAGCGTCGGCAAACTGGCCACGCATATGCTTAAGCCACTCGCTATGTAGTGATGTACTGATCGTCGAAACATTCTGAGAGATCGTCGTTAATACATCGCAGTGGAACTTATTTGCCTTGAGTTCATTGAGCGCCGATTGTTTGAAAAGAATTCTTTCAATCGCGGGTAAGCCTTTAACGCTAATGCTGACACGCTGGAATTTATCTTCATTCAGCAATGTTTTGTCGTCACTTGCTAGAAGAACACCTAGGTGTTTGCCGATATGATTCTTCTTGTCGGGCCAGAACTGTAAGCTATGGCTGCGCATTGAAAACTCTATGGGGCCAAACGTGATATTTTGAATAGATTGCCAGGCATCCATCGTCTTGTGGAAATCACCGATGCTATTATCTAGCGCCTCTTGAGAAGGGCTTTGGCAGAGGCCTTGGGTGCTCTGCTGCAAAGCCTGAGAGGCAGCGCTAAGCGATTGATAAAACGGGATAACAAAGCTATTAACTGTCGCATGGTTGAAGTTTTTCCAGTCAGCTTCACTTGGGGCGGCATGACATACAAATGAGAGGATACAAGCTAAGAAAATACTGGAAATCGTAGAGGTTCTGTTCATTAAAGTGATTCCAAAAAAGTAAGCAGTTGTGCGCGTTGCTCTTGGGGCATTGTTTGTACGGCTTGCTTGGCAGATTCGGCCTCGCCGCCATGCCACATAATTGCTTCAAGTATACTGCGTGCGCGGCCGTCATGCAGAAGAAAATGGCTGCCATTTACGTATTTGTCTGAACCGAGCCCCCAAAGTGGAGCGGTTCTCCATTCCTGTCCGTTTGCCTTAAACTCGGGTCGATTGTCCGCC
>NZ_LWGG01000890.1:0-1519 GCF_001635365.1 Oleiphilus sp. HI0128
AAATATCTCTACCGCTTTGGACGTCAACTTTTGGGTCTTTATCTGCATGAATGACTAAGGTTGGGATGGTGATGCTAGAGAGCCCTTTCTGGACTTGGTTCATTAATTTTTTGATTTCAACGATGCTGCTTACCGGGCAGCGTAGATAATTGATGTGAGGATTGTCGGCATGGTTGGTGACAAACTCTTTACGAAACTTTTTAGTATCAAATACCGGATTAGCTATTTGTCTTAGAACCTTATTCCAGGTGTTGACAGGTTTGGCAAAGTTAGCAGAGAATTTTTTAAACTTGAGCGGCGCGCTGATACTCACAAGTGCATCAAAGGCGTCGGGTTTATCAATGACTTGTTTAAGTGCCACCGCAGCGCCAGTAGAGAAACCAGCGATGACGATATGCTCACAGCAGTGCTTAAGTATTTCGTGGCCCCGGTTAACCGCCGCCGTCCATTCGCTCATTTTACGGCGAGATAAATCATCTGCCGATGTACCGTGCCCGTCCATTCGTGGCGCGTAGACGGTATAGCCTTGGCTATAAAGATAGTCAGCCCACTCTCGCACTTCTTCCGGGGCAGCCATTAGGCCATGAACAAGCAGCACTCCCTGCGTGGCTTGAGGCTGATGAAGCAGGTAAGGTTGGCCAATTTCTGGTGGCTTGGTTTCACCTTTAAGGAAGTGTTCCTGGTAATCGTTTATAAAACGACTCGTTTCTTCCTCTAGCAGGCATTGTGCTTTAGAGCTTAAGCTCATCTTAGGCTGACGCCGTAGCGGAAAATGCACTGTAAATCAGGCTGTAATGACAGGCGCCACCAATTAAGACCATTACGTGGAAGAGTTCATGGAAACTGAAAATTCCAGGCAACATTAAGGGTTTCTTACTTGCATAGAAAATAGCACCTAGCGTGAACGCGATACCGCCAGCAAAAAGCAGATTAACCTGCATATCGGTCATGAGATCCAAGATTTGTTGCATGGGGAAAACTAGCATCCAGCCCATTGTCAGAAAAATTAAGGCATAGAGTATTCTTGGTGCGCGCGGGAAGAATAATTGTGAGCACAGGCCAAATGCCACCAGTCCCCATTGAATTGCTATCATTGGTAAGCGCCAGTCATCATCCAGAAAGAAGTAGCAGACGGGAGTATAAGAACCAGCAATCATAAAGAATATCGCTAAGCGGTCCATTTTTCGCCAGAAAGATAGCTCGTTCTCTTGCTTTTTAAAGCAGTGGTATAAAGAGCTAGCAGAAAAAAGAAAGATTAGTGACAAACCGTAAACTAAGGCTGTGACGAGCATTGAAGCAGAGCCGGTTGCAACCTTTAATAAAAAAACTGTACCGACCACGGCTGCTATCGCGCCAAGCAGGTGAGAGTAGAAGTTGAATGCTTCAGAGCTTTTAACCATTTTCAATACCGCTTTTTGTGTAGGTCTGAGGATAATAAGTCTAAAAAAAGTATCACAAGTGTGAGCTGAATTTGTTGCTTAATCTTAATCACCATAATGTTAAAAAAATAGACTTTAAG
>NZ_LWGG01000891.1:0-3248 GCF_001635365.1 Oleiphilus sp. HI0128
ACGTTCGGTATGAACTCAAAACCCCGTATCGCAATGGCACAACCCATGTGATCTTCGAACCCATGGACTTCATGGCCAAGCTGGCTGCACTGGTACCCAAGCCGCGCGTCAACCTCACCCGATTCCACGGAGTCTTCGCACCGAACAGCAAACACCGTGTTCAGGTCACACCGGCTAAACGCGGAAAAAAGCCTGACAAACTAGAAGCAGCCGATACTGACTGGCTCGATAAGACCCCTGAAGAGCGGCACCATGCCATGACATGGATGCAGCGACTTAAGCGAGTCTTCAATATTGATATTGAGGTTTGCGAGCACTGTGGAGGGCATGTCAAAGTGATTGCCAGCATTGAGGATCCGGACATAATCGAGCAGATTCTTAAACATCTCAAACAGAAGGCGGCCAAAGCCGATACTAACCATCACACCCAGCCGCCAGAGCGAGCCCCACCACTGACTCCCAGCCTGTTCGGCCCATCGCAGACTCGTTTATTTAATTGACGCTCCTAAGCTCTCAATCCATGTACTGTCAGCCTTTGCGGCAGGCCGGTGGGGCAACTGTCGGCTAAAGATCCATTCGCCAGGCACTTTTCGGTCAAATCGACCAAAATACGACCTTCTTTGGGCGCTGTGAAGCTAAATTCCGGGGCTTAGGCAATAAAAATGAGCAGCAATTTCGGGTATGCTACTTCATCCGAAGGGTGAAAAGGTGCTTTAAACGTCCTATACGCCCGACCATTCGTGGTTCTGAAGCGGGCAGTAAAAAGCGCTATGCCGGTATGGTTGTTAAAAATCAACAACCGGAAATGGTCTTTAAAGGGTTGGAAACGGTTCGCACTGATTGGACAGACGTGGCGAGAGACTTTCAAAAGAATCTTTACCAAATCGTCTTTGATGATCGCGACCCAAGCCAATTTATCAAAGACACCGTGGCGGCCACACTGAATGGAGAACGGGATAATCAGCTGGTTTATCGAAAACGCCTTAGAAGACCGCTCAGAGAGTACGTTAAAAACGTTCCACCCCATGCTCGATCTGCCAAAATAGCCGACGAAAAGAACAAAGCGCTTGGCAAGCCACTACAGTATCAACACAAAGGCTGGATCAACTATATCATCACCCTGAACGGGCCTGAGCCTTTGGACTATCTTGAATCAGACATTGATTACCAACACTACATTGAGAAACAGCTAAAGCCCATCGCGGAAGGCATTCTGCCCTTTATCGGGATGGACTTTGATCGCCTAATAGATAATCAAATGGCCTTATTCTAGGGAACCTAGAAGTAAGTTCCTTAAGGCTCAATGATATTAAAGACACCTCTCGGCTTCTCAAACAACCTGAAGAAACTCACTAAATCCAGCTTACTACCCTCCACCGTCAAATCATCCGAGAACAGGGTTTCTTTGATCCCAGCCTGATCAGTGGCCATTTTGAGAAATAACTCATGAGTCACCTTAAGTGTGGCATCCGCATCACTGACAGGTTCAATTTGTTCAAAATGCAGAACGGCATTTTCAATCCACAAATAGAAATTTACCTGCCTGTCAGTGAAGGTGATATTGATCTTATGATGGCTATCAAAAGCTTCCGGGCCAATTAAACGGGCAGCCATTGATATAAAGAAGTTCTCAAGAGGTGCCTCTCTCAGAACCCCCTCCATCATTGCCACATCAACGCCTTTATCCGGGCCACCATGTCTCAGCTCATAAGCCCCCGTAAGATAATTATCTCGCCAAGGCGCTGATTCCGATTGGTATCCCAATTGATCATAAGCTTTAGCAAGGAGCTCTCGGGCCTTATCGTTGCCAGGGTCAGCAAAGACCAATTTATTCAAAAGTTCGGCTACCCAACGATATTCACCCTGGTCAAAAGCCGATTGAGCAGCAAGTAGAACCCTCTCAGCCCCTCCCATTAAGGCTATGTATTTATCCGCAGATTCTTCCGGAGGAAGCGGATTAAGATTCGCAGGGTTTCCGTCATACCAGCCTAAATACCACTGATAAACCGCTTTTGCATTATGTTTTACCGTTCCATAGTAACCACGGTTGGAAAAGTTACTGGCCAAACTCGGAGGCAACTCAATCTGTTCGGCTATCTCCGTTGGCGTATACCCTGCATTTAATAAACGCACCGACTGATCATGGATATATTTATAAGTATCCCGTTGAGCTTTAAGAAATGTCACCAGTTTTTCACTGCCCCATATCGGCCAGTGGTGACTGCCAAAATAGAGGTCACTTTTCTCTGCGTATTGAATGGCATCATGAATATAACCGCTCCACTTCAAAGCATCGCGCACTTTAGCCCCTCTCAAGGTATATAGGTTGTGGAGATTACGCGAAACCAATTCAGCGCCACACCAGGCTCGGAACTCAGGAAGATAGAAAGTAAATTCTGCAGGTGCTTCTGAACCGGATACCACCTGAAATTCAAATGTCACGCCGTCGATCTCATGACGTTCACCACTCTCGGAAATCAGCACATTGGGTTCTAAGATAGTGAACTGACCAAACGCAGGTTCCTTACCTAAGCCAGAGCCCACATGCCCTCTTTCAGATTTAGGTAATCGCTTTCCGTACATGTACATAGAGCGACGTCCCATTGCCATGCCTGCCACCACATTTTCACTGGTGGCCTCTTCCATAAAGCCTTCTGGCGCGATCACTTTAAGTTGCTGTTGGCTGACTTGTTCTGGAGAGGCAATGCCATGGGCACCGCCAAAGTGATCAATATGAGAATGGGTGAACAAAATGGCGCTAACGGGTCTTTTTCCTAATTGATCATTTACCAGTTTCATTGCCACGCGTGCCGTTTCCACTGTGGTTAACGGGTCTATCACGATCCAGCCCGTCTCTCCACGAATCACGGTCATATTGGCCAGATCGAAACCACGAACCTGATATATCCCCTCTGATAACTGATACAAACCATGCCTGTTGTTGAGTCCCGCCTGCCGCCAAAGACTAGGATTTACAGTTGCAGGAGCTTGTCCTTGTATGAACTCATAGGCCTTTGTGTTCCAGGCCAATTTTCCGGAGGCGGATACTTGAAGGCCTTCTACCGTGGCTATGAAGCCTCGTTTGGATTGTGCGATATCTTCAGAATCTTTGAGGGGAAGTTGCGCTTCGACAGCCTGATTCATTTTTTGTGTTATCTGGGTGGCGGGGGAAAAACCTTCGACCGAACCTATGCCATCAACAGTTTCTGTCTGAGATTGAGTACATCCAGTAATCAAAACCGCAATTA
>NZ_LWGG01000892.1:0-1127 GCF_001635365.1 Oleiphilus sp. HI0128
CAAATGTACAAGGTTGATAAATGAACAGTCTACTGTCTAGGTTAAAAGTTGGTGTTCTGGCTAGCTCATTGAGCGTTGTAAGTCTAATAACTCCTGCTCATGCGGTCGAAGATGTACTTAAAACGCCCGCGGTTAAAACTTCTATGGCAACGAATAGCCTCTTGTTGGATGTTGACAAGGCGGGCAGCCGACTTGTTGCAGTCGGAGGTCGTGGGCATATTGTCTATTCTGATGATGAAGGAAAAAGCTGGGCTCAGGCTTCTGTACCAGTATCGGTATTGTTAACGGCAGTAAGTTTTGTCGATCAAACGCACGGTTGGGCTGTAGGGCACTCGGGTGTCATTTTGCACACTAGCGATGGTGGAGAAACTTGGGTCAAGCAATTTGACGGTGACTCGGCAAACCAAATGATTATTACTCAGTCCGAAGAGCGTCTGAAGCAGTTTGAACGACAAATGGAAACAGCTTCTGAAGATGAGCTGGAAGACTTGGAATACGAGTTGGAAGAAGCTAGCTACGCTTTAGACGATGCGAAGTTCGATGCTCAAGTTGGTGCGAGTAAACCCTTGCTGGATGTGTTGTTCAGTTCTTCAAAAGAAGGTTTTGTAGTGGGTGCTTACGGTTTTCTGTTTAAGACCTCCGATGGCGGACGTACCTGGCAGAACTATGGTAGCCGAATTGAAAACCCTGACCGCTTTCACTTAAATGCAGTGAACGAAGTTAAGGGTGGTGCCCTATTTATTGTTGGGGAGGGTGGCGTGCTATACCGCTCAACCGATAAGGGTGAAACCTGGGAAACTCTCGATAGTCCATATAGCGGGTCATTTTTCGGCGTCGCCGGAACACAGGATGAAGGCGTTGTACTGGCTTTTGGTTTGCGAGGCAATATGTATCGCTCCGAAGATAATGGCGATACATGGGAGCAAGTAGAAACGAAGACCGAAGGGACTCTAATGTCTGCTTCTCATGACGGAAGCAAGAAAGTGTCAGTCGTGGGAAATTCCGGCGTGGTTATTCTAAGTCGTGATGGGGGACGAACTTTTGTTGAAACAATTCGCGAAAATCGATTAGGAAATGCATCTTCAGTCTATATCGACGCAGAGCGCTTGGTATTGGTAGGGGAAAAT
>NZ_LWGG01000893.1:0-1288 GCF_001635365.1 Oleiphilus sp. HI0128
CTTGGTTTTTGTACCCTGAGCCAGAAGATTTAAACTCTTTAACTAGGTTCGTTAACGTCGATTCACCGGCTATTGGATAAATAACTTCTTGCACTGTAGCGCTTGGTTTTTCCAGCGAGGCTTCTGCAATTCTAAAAAGTATCGTGTTTTTGCCATACACCTTTTGAAAATCTTTGAGCATAGACTTTACGACCTTTTTCTCTGCGCGAGCATTAAGCCGATGAACTATCTGGCAAAACAAATCAATTAACCCATCTATTGCTTCTCTTTGCCGAGAAAAGCACAGCATGGCCAGCATTGCGTACTTAGAGGATTCAGGATGCCTTCTAACTTCCCAGGCATTTTCTGAAGCAACCCGTTGACGATAACGAGAAACTATTTTCTGAGGTACGGCAGAGAGTACCTGTTTATCAAGATTCAGCGAGTTTAAGAAACGAAGCTTTTTACTTTCATTTATTATGCTGTCTAAGCTCATTCGCCCCGGCTCAGATTTAAGCTCTGAGTAATTTAGACCTGATGTATTTTCTGAAATTAGAGCATCAAGTTTTTCTTTTGCGCTCGTGGATAATGAAACTGAGATTTCATTGAAAAGCCGCCGCTCGAACTCGCTAACAGAAGATGCAATCAGTCTATCGAGCTCTTTCACTGCTGGCAGCTCCACTTTGTTCTGATGAAACCACTCGGCCAACCTAGATCCGAGATCTGTTTGTTCACTATTATTTGGTAAATGCTCGCAAACCAACCATTCAGAAGCTTTCTGTTTATCAGTGCTTGTTACCTTACGAATTCCAAGGAACTTTAGTAAGGTTTCTCGATGACGGCGACCAGATCTCCCAATCCAGTCATAATTGTCAATGTCGGAAAGGTCAGCATCTAGCTGATCACACAAATATTTCAGGGGCGCAGCGGGTATGTCAGATGACTTGTAGGGGAAATTACCGGTGTTCTGGTAGTACTTCAATTGAGCGAACAGACCCAACAGACTTTTACCTGGTTTGCTGCCTTTTAACTCGAGCTCTTTAAATGAAAGTGTCCAGTGGTTTGTGAGCTCTTCGAGATCCCAAAGCTTTTTCATGCCTCATTCCTTTATATTTTTATTTTAAGAATGAGGAGAGTACAAAAAGTTGGCCGCTATCGCACCTTAGAGTGTATTACCCCAATAAGAGCGTAGTGATATGCCAGTTATCAATATTTTGAACGACGCAGAAAGACTGTTGTTCGACACTCCTCCTAGATTTTCCAAGGAAGATCGTCAACGTTACTTCTCGATTCCATCTGAAGTAACCAA
>NZ_LWGG01000894.1:0-3703 GCF_001635365.1 Oleiphilus sp. HI0128
GCAGCTCACCATTATACTGACAAACAAAAGCTTCATATTCCTTAGTCACAATACTTCCTTATTTGCCACTTTCTATCAGCTTAACTACCGCGTCAGCGGCTTGTTCACTTGCATTTAACCTCAAGCTTTTATGCAGTTCACTAAACGACTCTTGAGTTTCAGTTGCCTTAGAAGGTAAAAAGCGCTCCATTACCTGCTTTCCAATTAATTCTGGCTGAGCATCATCCTGAACTAGCTCGGGAACAAGCTCTCGACCAGCCAGCAAATTAGGCAATGATATGAAAGGAGCCTTCAGTAAGCGCTTCATAATATAGTGCGTAATCTTGGAGACTCGATAGGATACAACCATTGGACGATTTACCAGCATCGCTTCGAGCGTTGCAGTGCCCGACGCCAATACAATCACATCACTTGCAGCCATCACCTCACGCGAGCGACCTGAAATCAAGGTTAGCGGCAGGTTTACCTCGCAATCGTCTAACAAGGATAAAATTTGCTCTTTGCGCGCCTCATTAACATAAGGTAAAACAAATTTGATATTGGGGTCGCGCTCATACAACCAACACGCAGTATCAAGAAAGCTCTTACCTATATAAGAAATCTCACCTGCTCGACTTCCGGGAAGCAGTGCTACCAGTTTCGCATTTTGATCCAAGCCCAAAGCCTCACGAGCCGAGCTTTTATCTGAATGTTCTGGAATGCTGTCAGCCAGAGGGTGACCAACAAATCGTACTGCAACGTCATGCGCTTTATAAAATTTTGCCTCAAACGGAAAGAGAGTCAACATCAGATCGACTGCACGCGCTATTTTAAAAATACGCTTCTGACGCCATGCCCAAACAGAGGGGCTAACATAATGACCGGTTTTCAAGCCCTTTTTGCGCAAGGCCAATTCCAAGCCTATATTGAAGTCAGGGGCATCAATGCCAATAAAAGCATCCGGGCGTGATTTTAGAAAATGTTGTTTTAGGCGACGCCGAATACCAATCAGCTCAAAAATACGCCCAAGCACCTCAACAAGCCCCATAACAGAAAGCCGTTCCATTGGTACATGAGAGTTAAAACCCTCAGCTAGCATTAAAGGGCCACCAATACCTTCGAACCGAGCATTGGGATAACGCTTAAGCAGGGACTTGATCAAACCCGCACCTAAAATATCTCCGGAGGCTTCACCGGCTACCATTGCGATAGTCACTGGACGTTCAGATACAACGTTATCTGAAAGTTGTTCTTGAACCGATTGGTGTTCTTCAGCGCTACCCTTCATATCAGCCTAACGAATAATGCCCCGAGATGAGTTCTTGATACTTTCAACGAAGTGAGCAACATGTGCAGACGAAGCCGCTGCCTCTTCTAGCTCAATAAGCGCATCCTTCAAGTTCAAGCCTTGACGATAGATAACTTTATAGGCACGCTTTAGCTCCCGAATATCATCAGCGGTAAACCCTCTTCGCTTCAAACCTTCGGTATTCAGACCATGAGCCGAGGCAGATTGACCACTAGCCATGACAAAAGCAGGAATATCACGTAGAACAATACTCCCGCCAGCACTCATACTATGCGCCCCGATCTTACAGAACTGATGAACCATCGTTCCGCCACCCAAAATCACATTGCTTGCAACATGAACATGGCCCGCCAGGGTTGTGCTATTAGCAAAAATACAGTTATCACCGATAACACAGTCATGCGCTACATGTACATAAGCCATGAAGAGGTTATCACTACCAATGATCGTTTCCGACTGGTCCTGAGTAGTACCGCGATGAATAGTACAGTTTTCACGAATAATATTATTATCGCCAATAATTAATCGGGTAGGCTCTCCAGCATATTTTTTATCCTGGCACTCTTCTCCAACACTGGCGAACTGAAAGATCTTGTTATTCCGACCAATCGTTGTCGGCCCTTTAACAACCACATGAGAAAGTATCTGTGAACCTTCCCCTATCTCGACACCTTCACCAATATACGACCAAGGACCAACTTCCACACCAGCACCAATTATTGCCCCCTTTTCTACTATTGCTTGAGGGTGAACTTTAGTGTCTGAATGGATTTTGGCATCAGGGTGGATTGTCATTAACGTTCTCGCTCCGCTGTCATAATTTCTGCAATACAAGCAACCTCACCATCTACATATGCAGTACAGTCAAACTTCCAGATGTTATGCTTTGCTGCAATCAAATGAGATTCTAGTACCAGTTGATCGCCCGGAACAATTGGCCTTTTAAAGCGCGCTTTATTTGTTCCGGCAAAATAGTGTATTAAGTTTTCACTTGGCTTTTTGTTAGTCGTAATAAAGCCGAGTATGCCTGAAACCTGCGCTAGTGCCTCCAGCACAAGCACACCAGGCATGATTGGTTGATCAGGGAAATGTCCTTGAAAGTAGTTTTCGTTTACCGTCACATTTTTAAAGCCCTTGATCCATTCTCCGGCTTTAACCTCTGTAACTCGATCCACTAATAAAAAAGGGTAGCGGTGAGGAAGATATTCTTTAACGTCATTGATATCCATAATCATGAGATTCGACTCTTTTAAAGCAAGTTCAGGCAGTATCGCCAGCAGATCAAAACTATTTACTTGTCGGCAACAATCTTCTCTAATGCTTTTAAACGACCAGCCATTTTATCGAGCTGCCGAAGTCTTGCAATACTTTTCCGCCATTGAGCATTAGGCTGAACGCCCGTTCCAGACGAATACACGCCAGGCTCACTCAAGCTTTTTATCACCATCGTCATTGCAGTGATATGCACATCGTCAGTTATCGTTAAATGACCCGCTATACCACTTGCGCCGCCGATAACACAGTTCTTTCCGATCGTCGTACTCCCCGCAACAGCACAACATGCTGCCATGGCAGTATTTTCGCCAACACGGACATTGTGAGCAATTTGAATCTGATTATCGAGCTTAACGCCCTTCTCGATTACTGTATTGTCCAAAGCTCCACGATCAATGGCCGAATTAGCCCCGATTTCGACATCGTCCTCAATTACAACACCACCTAGCTGAACTATTTTTTCCCAGCCTCCCTTATTAGGAGCAAAGCCGAATCCATCTGAGCCTATCACGACACCACTATGAATAATGCAGCGCGCACCAATCGTCACGCCGTGATAGATATTGACGCCTGGATAAAGTCGAGTGCATTCACCTATCCGCGAGTCATCAGAAACTGTCGTATTTTCACCAATTACACAACCAGCCCCTAAGAAAACACCTTTACCAATTACTGCGCCAGCTCCCACAAAAACGCCTTCAGCGACCTCAGCAGTGTCATGCACAACAGCCGAAGGGTGGATATCTGAACCCGCACTAAGGTCAAGCTGGGTACTGTCCCACAAGTGAGTTAAACGCGCATACGCCAGGTAAGGGTTATCATGAATAATCAAATCTGCATCGTATGCTTCGGCTACCTGAGGGGTAACAATCACGGCACCGGCCTGGCTATCCGCTAAATATTTCTCATAGGCAGGATTCGCTAAAAAGCTTAAATCACCTGACTTAGCCGACTGCAGAGTCGAAAGGCCCGAGATGCTTATCGACGCATCACCTCGAACCTCTCCTTCCACATAGTCCGCCAAATATTTTAAGGTAAAGGCATTTTGCTTCATCTGATTAAACTCACGAAATATAGAAAGATCAGTTTAGCTTGTTAAGCTTCTCGATAATTTTATTTGTATAATCCATTTCTTGATTG
>NZ_LWGG01000895.1:0-839 GCF_001635365.1 Oleiphilus sp. HI0128
TGGATCAGATTACTCAGCTAGAGGAAAGTAACCAGACACTACAAGAACAATTAGATATCGCTCTAGGTTCTGTTTCATCTTTTGAAGAACAAATCGGCGGCCTCAACAATCAGATATCTACCGTTCAAGATCAGCTCGAAAATGAAAAAGCAATTCTAGAGAATGAGTATCGCGCACAGATAGATGAACTAAATAGTACCTTCAACGCTGAGAAAGAAAGCCTTAGCTCTCAACTTACTCAAGTTGAAAAAGACCTGGCAGACCTTGCTGACCTACTTGTTACGTTCGAGCGCTGGCACGAAAGCCTAACCCAGCTCATGCTACATAATGCTGAGATGCACACGCAGAACCAGGAGTTTTTCAACATCGTTAAGCAGATTGTAATCCTTGCGCTGAATGCAGCTATCGAAGCTGCAAGAGCAGGCGAACACGGTCGTGGTTTTGCTGTAGTGGCTGACGAAGTTCGTAACTTGGCGATGCGAAGCCAAGAATTAAGTGAGAGCTATAAAGAAAATCTAAACAAGAATGACTTTTTGACCACCGCGACCTTCCAGGACATTCAGGCTAGCGGAAAAATGATACTGACCGATGTCTCGTCCACGACAGAGATTGTTAAAAATATGCTTAACCAGCTATAGAACAGCTGATAACAATGAACAGAACGAAACAAAAGTAAATTTTGGCCACGCATATGTTAGTAAATGAAGAATTCAAAAATGAAATAAAGCGCACCTTCAAAGCAAGTTTTGAAGAGTCAATAACTGCGGGGTCTGACCCTTCCCGCTGGTACATAAAAGAGCGCACAAATCTCGACAACCTTAACGAGGCTGAGTTCTACG
>NZ_LWGG01000896.1:0-908 GCF_001635365.1 Oleiphilus sp. HI0128
ACCATGGTATGAATTTCATCGATAAAGAGGATTATCTGCCCTTCTTGCTTACTCAGCTCATTAAGCACACCTTTCAAGCGCTCCTCAAATTCACCTCGAAACTTAGCCCCGGCAATCAATGCCCCCATATCCAAGGACAAGACTCTCTTATCTTTTAAGCCGTCAGGTACTTCACCGTTTACAATTCGTTGAGCTAAACCTTCGACAATAGCTGTTTTACCGACACCCGGCTCACCTATCAAAACGGGGTTATTCTTACGTCGACGTTGAAGAACCTGCACCGTGCGACGAATCTCATCATCACGACCAATAACCGGGTCCAGTTTTCCTTCTACGGCTCTAGCCGTCAAATCAACCGTAAATTTATCTAATGCCTCTCTATTTTCCTCAGCCCCTTGATCATTCACGCCATCACCTCCTCTCACCTGGTCAATCGCTTCTTCTAAAGCAGCTTTTTCTACCTTATAAGATTTCATCAAAGCGCCTAAAGCACCTTTATCACCAGTCGCAGCAAGTAAGACCATCTCACTTGAAATAAACTGATCGCCTTTTTTCTGCGCTAACTTATCAGCAATGTTCAGCATTCGCCCCAGGTCGTTGGACATATGCACATCACCGTCTGCACCTTCGACGGTCGGTAATTCATCAACCAGACGACCAAGCTCAGTTCTAAATTGTTTTACATCTACAGAAAGCTGTCTCAATAAGGCGGATACGCTGCCATTTTGGTCAATTAGAACCTGGATCAAATGCACCGGCTCTATAAACTGATGATCCTTTCCCAAGGCTATAGATTGCGCATCTGATATCGCAACCTGCAAACGGCTCGTCAAACGATCAATTCTCATAAGTTATCCCCCCGAAGGAATCAATAGTATCTAAGTTCAGTAAACTTCGTTATGACATAG
>NZ_LWGG01000897.1:0-982 GCF_001635365.1 Oleiphilus sp. HI0128
ACCTTCCTCTTTATCAGCAAAGTAGGCAGCGGCTCTATCACGTTCAATAATACTTAAACCTTCGTAGAAGGCTGCTGTTCGCAGGCCTTCTCGTAGTCGAAGATAGGACTCCAGCGCTAAAGCCGTTTCAGCACTGGCGCAGATGATCAGGACTTTCTCATCTCTGTTATCTTTCAGGAACTGGGTTAGCCAAGTGACTTTCGGATTCTGTTTAATGCCGGCTTCATCTTCAAATTGATCATCACCAACAGCTGCATCGAGTGGGTGAGGCTGTAGGATTCTATCCGGGAAGCCTTCAACACCTTGGCGAGTATTGCGGAACAGTATTCTACCGGTGCCATGCTGATCAAGTAGCCTTTGTATTGCTTCCGGAATATCGATATTTTGTGCATCATCACCGAGTAGGGAAAGGGCTTTAATTGGCAGTGACGAGCCGTCTTCAAGACCTTGAAGCTCTCCGACCAAATCAGAGATTTCCTGATAGTTTTGTTCTTGCTCAATAAATTTTTCTAAGGAGTGAAAACGGTCAGGGTCGAGCAAGCGCAAACGGGCGAAGTGGCTCTCGATACCGGCTTGCTCAGGCGTAGCCGTAAGCAATAGTACGCCGCGGCTTCTAGCTGCCAAGGCTTCAATGCACTGGTATTCGATGCTGCTTTCTGATTCGCTCCAATGTAAGTGATGCGCTTCATCGACAATCAGTAAATCCCAGTCGGCCGCTAAGGCTGCGGTTTTTATATCTTCATTAATCAGGAAGTCCTGATGGCAGAGAACTAGCTGCTCGGTCTCAAAGGGCTTTTCGATACCTTCTTCGGTCAAACTATCAAAACGCTCACGATCAAAGATAGAAAAGCTGAGATTGAAGCGGCGTAGCATTTCGATCAGCCATTGATGCACCAGTGTAGAAGGAACGACGATCAAAGCTCTTTTGGCTAAACCATTGTGCAACTGGGCGTGGAGAATCATGCCTGCTTCAATGGTTTTA